>NZ_CALPCV010000003.1:0-143915 GCF_943193095.1 Parasutterella muris
GGCTCAGCAAATGAAGCTCTCAGAATATATCGACAGAGAGATATCATCGAAAAAAACTTCAACAATCTCAAAGAACGCTGCTCAGGGCGTCGAATGCGCTGCCGGGAAAGAGCTCTTGAAGGAAAAGTCTTCGTTTTATTTTTAAGCCTGATCCTTCTAATGAATCTGAAGATGAGATTTACCTTAGCAAAGAGAACCGAAGCGAAGCAGGATGCATCGTCAAAGTACTTGCCGAACGATACACCGGACTTCCTGAGAATGATGGGGGCTGTTGACGTAACCAGCAGGAAATCTGACGAAGAAAACTCTTTTTACTGGGACCTAATCCCCAAGAAACTAAGAGCGACGATGGAAGCTCTGAAGATAGCCGTGCCTCCAAGATTTATCACCTAGAGGGCACGGAATTCAGGGTAAAAAAATCTCCGGCGTGACGAACACGCCGGAGCAGCTAAACAAAGATGAGAGAGGGAGCACTTCCGCGACATAGGAGGAAAACGCGGTGGCTACAACCTCAGAATCACAAACATTAGCATAAACAGCCAAGCGCCCCTTCTCACGCTTGGCAGGCATGACCTCAATCCAATCAATACCTAGGTGGTACTTTAACCCTGTCGGGTAAATAATTCAGTCATAAAATGTGTCAGTTGTATGGCTTTGTGAATGAGAAGAATACGTACGCCGAGCTCGTTTCTTTAGCGGTATTTACACCGCTCTGAAACCGTTAGAGACGCTGCAAAATTCGACTCGGTGCACAGAAGATGGACTGAAGATTTTTTACAGTGCAGCCATTCCGGTAACTGCGGCTCTTTGTATTCTTAAATTTTCTTGAGCAGGAACCACTGATATCCAAGGATTCTTCGAGCGAAATCGCCGTCAATGAAATGGCGTGAAGTATGAAATTGGGATAAAAAAGAAGGATGGCACTGCGCCGATCGGAGATCTAAGCCCCTGTTACATGTCACCGGACGGCTGGTCAGAGCCGCTACGCTAATAAAGTTGTATTAAAAAACAATCGAAAGATTAACGCTGCTTCTTTTAATACGGTATTTACAAGCTCAGAACACACGGTTGAAGAAAGAATTCCCTAACTCTGCAAGGCAGAAAGAAAGCAGTAACGCGGTCAAAGCTCTTAGTAAGGAGAAAATTCTGAATCTGCTTCGCTTGGCCTTTTAGGCGCTTTGCTTTGTAAGGCAATAAGAAAGGCCGCTGTCTTTGGACCGCGGCCTTAATACTAACAGCGAGTCAAAAGATTATTTCTTCTTGCCTTTGATCGCAGCGGTTGCAGCGTCTGCAGCGTCCACGCCGGAAATGATGGCCCAGGAGTTCATCATCGCGGTCATAGAGTCAGCACCGTTGGCGCCGCCCACAACGCAGCCTGCACCGAAGAGGCCCGGAATCGGTTTGCCGCCTTTACCGAGAATCTGCATATCGGCGTTGGCTTTTAAGCCGCCAAGCGTTGTTGCAAAGCGCGGCTTCTGTTCAACGATGTAGTAGGGCGCTTTAAGAATGGCTTTCGGATTAGGACGATTGAATTCCGTATCCTTACCTTCTTCAGCCATCTTGTTCCACTGTTTGACTGTGGCTTCAAGACCCTGAGGATCGATGCCCATGACCTTAGCGGCGTCAGCAAGGCTGTCGGACTCGACCATGATCGGACGGCCGTTGTTTTCAATCTTCAGCCATTTGCGCAGAACATCCTCATTAGGAACGAGTTTGTCCTCAAGGCTCTTATCGAGATAGCGGTCGTAGCCGGTCTTATCCATGACGAGATACATAATCTTGTCGGGCTGAGCGACTGTGATGTCGGTCAGTTCGCCAAGGCTTGCGCGTTCATTGATGATACGTTTGCCTTTGCTGTTCACGTAGATCGCGCCGGTGTCGTTGATTGTCGCTGTCGAGCTTGCGGTTGCAGCCAGACCGTGATTCGGCTCGGTTTCAACGCCCTGCGGATAGACCTTAACGAGGTCCATGTTGATGTTCTGAGCGCCGATCTTGCGTGCCATTTCATAGCCCTGGCCTTCGTCACTGTTGAGGCCGTAGAAGAGATAGCCTTTGAGTGTCGGAGGAAGCATCTTGGTGTTGGCACCGAAGCCGCCGGACGCAAGAATTGTTTCTTTAGCCAGAATGGTGATCTTGTCGCCGTCGGAATTGACGGCAGTAATACCGCGGACGCGGCCGTTCTTATAGATCAGAGAGGTGGCTTTTGTTTCCATCAGGATCTTGCCGCCGTTTTTGGTGAAGATATCCGCCATTGTGCGGATGAAGTTCGGAGAACGGCCGGTGACACCGAGCTGACGGGAAGCGGAGTGATCGGGATACTGAGTGGCGGCAGGTCCATACGGGATCTTCAGGTCATCGATCAGCCAGTCAACAACCTTACCGGCTTTCTTACTGACCATGCCGACGAGAACCGGATCGTTCTTGTTTTTGCCGACATGCATGATGTCTTTGTACGCCAGTTCCGGAGAGTCCTTATCTTCCTTCATGACTTCGCGCTGATAGCGGGAACCCGTGGCGATAAGCGTACCGGCGTTAAGAATAGTGTCGCCGCCCATGTACGGCATTTTTTCAATCAGGATGGTCGGGTTGCCGTTCAGCTGGGAGCGGACAGCGGCAGCCATGCCGCTCGCGCCGGAGCCGACCACGACAACCGCGGTCTTGTACTCGACGTCAATGTTGCTCGCGACTTTCTTTGTCGGTGCTTTGTAGTAATCACTCGGTTTGCCGCCGGCTTCCTTAACGGCGTTGGTGGCGGCTGCCTGGATGGCCATGCTCGTTAAAGTGGCGCCGGAAACATTATTGACGCGAAGAGACTGATTCTTGACGATTTCGGCCGGAACGCGGGCGATCGCGACATCGGAAATCATGGCGGATTCACCGGATTTCACAACTTTAACGTCGGCGATCTTGCCTGCTTTCATCGTAACGGCAACAGTGACAGGACCGTTTTTACCGTTTGCGCTTCCTTCATAAGTGCCGTCTTCGACTGCTGCCTGAGCAACAGAGGAAAGCGCCATAGAAACGGCTGCTGCAGTTACAAGAAATTTGAAATTCATGTTTGTAATCTCCTGTTGGTTGAGTAATGTAATGGATTGTAAAACTATTATTAGTACTTAATCTGTTCGGATGATAGATAGGTTGGCAGTGCGATGAAAAATTAAAGTAGTCATTTGAAATTAAATCAATTAATAATTTGCTTTCATAGGATTCAGACGGATGTGCGTGCGGAGAGAAGCGAGCATTCATTATTCTTATTTTGAGGTTGTAAAAATTCTACGGACTCAGGGCTTTATAGAATTTATTCAACGAGCAACAGGGGTCTGATCATGGAATTTATCAAGAGAAATTTTGGAAAACTTCTGCTGATTCTTTTTTGCTGCGGGATGACCGCTTATTGGTTTGCGGCACCGTATTTAGCAGCGGACAGAATCCTTGAAGCGGCAGAGCAGGGCAAGGCTGAACAGCTGAGTTCGTTTATTGATTTTCCAGCGCTGCGCGCAAACCTTAGCCGGCAGCTCAGAAATCAGATCAATGTGGGTTTAATGGAAAAAGACGGTGCAAACGGAGCGGATGCCGCTAACGATCTTTCTAACCGTCTTGTGGACGAACTTGTCACGCCCCAGGGGATTGCGGCTCTGCTTGGAAGCGGTAAAGTCAGTTCTAAAGAGATGACTGCGGACGGAAAGGCCGCTGAAGCAGCTTTGGCTGCTGCCGGCATCAATATCGACTTGATGAAGCCCTCTGATGCTTCAGGAAAACCGATGGATGCACGCTACAAACTGAGCGAACACTACGGAGACAACCTATATCAGTTCGAAATCGAGCTCCAAAATCGAGATAAATCGGCAGAGAAAGTTCTCATATCGATGGAAAGGATTGGATTTTTCAGCTGGCAGGTAAACAACATTCTGCTTCCTTTTTCGTCTTAGACTAACGCTGTTGGATAAGAAGGAAACAAATCATGCCGTTTTTATTTCCGCAGGCCTTAGTGCCTGCAGTGCCGGTTTCCGGTGAGAAGGACATTTATTTTCCTGTACATCGGGTTTACTGTGTTGGCGCCAATTACGCCGATCATGTCGCAGAGGTCGGTTCGGAAGGCCGTGAAAAGCCGTTCTTTTTTTCTAAGCCTGCAGATGCGTTAGTGGTCTGCCGTGAGGGAAAAGAAGTTGAAATTCCGTATGCCCGAGATACAGATAACCTTTGTCTTGAAGTTGAACTGGTGGTCGCGATTGGAAAGACCGCTCCGAAGGTTGGGAAGATTACACCGGAAGAAGCAGAAAAATATATTTTCGGTTATGCCGCCGGCGTTGAGTTTACGCGTCGCAATTGGCAAAAGTACGTGAGAGAAAACCGTCAGCCGTGGGAAAAAGCGAAGGGTTTTGATTATTCTGCGCTCGTTACTGAGATTAAGGATAAGCGCCGTATGCCGGATCCGGATAATCTTTCGATTTGGCTCTACGTGGATAATCAGGAACGTCAGAGAGGCAATACGGATCGGATGATTTGGAAAATTCCGGAAATTATTTCCGAGCTTTCCGAGTCATGGCGTCTGACCGCAGGCGACCTGATCTATACAGGAACTCCGGCGGGAAGCGGACCGATTAAAGAAGGGCAGAGTTTTGAAGGCGGCATCAACGGCGCCGGAACCTTCAAAGCGAAGATGGTCGCTCTTTAAACACATAAAACCTGATCTTTAAACGGTCAGGTTTTTTCTTGGGTAATCTTTTTAGCTGACCTTGATTTTATTGGGGTTTGCAGTTATGCTCTCGCGGGAGGGTTAATTTTAAAAAACTTATATCAAGGAGAGAAAATGTCTTTCAGAAAAATTCTTCTGTCTGCTGCGCTTTTTACTGCTACAGCCGCATTCGCTGCGGACCTTCCTGCGGTTAAGATTCTTGCTACCGGCGGAACGATTGCCGGTACCGCGGCTTCGAACACTCAGACGACAGGTTACAAGGCCGGCGACCTCGGAATCCAGACTCTGATCGAGGCAGTGCCCGCAATGAAGGACTACGCCGATGTGTCCGGAGAGCAGATTGTGAAGATTTCTTCCAACAACATGGATACCAAGACACTTCTCAAGCTTGCAAAGCGCGTCAATGAGCTGCTTGCCGATCCTAAAACAGATGGTATTGTTATTACGCACGGAACCGATACGCTTGAAGAAACCGCTTACTTCCTGAATCTGGTCGCTAAGAGCGATAAACCTGTCATCCTGGTTGGCGCGATGCGTCCTGCGACAGCGATTTCTGCCGACGGTCCGATGAACCTTCTCGAAGCGGTCCGCATCGCAGCTTCTAAAGAAGCAAAAGGCAAAGGCGTCATGATTGTCATGAATGACGAGATTAACGGTGCTCGCGACGTTACTAAGACCAATACCACCAACGTTTCGACATTTAAATCTCCTGAACTCGGCGCTCTCGGCTATATCAGCGGCGGCAAGATCCGTTTCTACAAAGAGTCAACCAAGCGCCATACCGTCAATAGCGAATTTGATGTTTCCAAGCTCGACACACTGCCGCGCGTGGACATCATCTACTCTCATATCGATGATGATCCGGTTATGGCCGAAGCAGCGCTTAAAGCCGGCGCAAAAGGTATTGTTCATGCAGGTACAGGCAACGGTTCTATCGCCGATCCGACCTTTGAAGCGCTGAAGAAAGCTGCAGCCAACGGCACAGTCGTTGTCAGAAGCGCCCGCGTGCCCAACGGTGCGACGACAGTGTCCGTTCCGAAGTACACGGAAGCCGGCCTTCTCGAATCCGATACGCTGAATCCGCAGAAGGCGCGTCTGCTGCTTCAGCTTGCACTGACCAAGACCAGCGATCCGAAAGAAATTCAGAGAATGTTTGATGAGTACTAATCGGTTATCTGCTTAGCCAAAGAAAAAGCCTCGTAATCTGCAAAAGATTCGAGGCTTTCCTGTTAACCGGCCGTCTTAGGCGGATTCAGCGGCGTAACCGTTTCTTTGATTCCATCTGAAGGATTCGGCGAGGCTGCCGGTTTTAAATGAGGCGGAAGCAGCTTCTCGCCGTCAATCAGCCCCGTGTAGCCCATCAGTTCGGCAATCGCCGTTCCGAGTTCCAGAACAGCACCTGCATAAAAATAGCTGCTGTTGTAGCGCAGTACCGATGTGAAATTCTTTGTGCCGATTCGATAAAGTTTGGTGTAATCGAGAGAACCCGGAATGTAATAGGGGAAGTCGACGATAAAGACGGGCATATCAGCCGGATAATGCGCGGTTTTATCCAAGGGCTTAACACCGCTCTTGAGAAGCGAGGACCATTTAAAGCGAGGATTTGTGCCGCCTCCGAATTTTGCGGCCTGCTCATCCGTAATGTCCGCTTCAATCACCATGGGCAGACCTTCAACCCAGCCGTGTTTACTCAGGTAGTTGGCGATGGAGCCGATCGTGTCAGCAGTGGAATGGTTGATATCAATCTTGCCGTCTCCGTCAAAGTCCACGCCGAAGCGTTTAATAGAGCTCGGCATGAATTGGGGCAGACCGACTGCGCCTGCGTAAGAGCCTTCAACCTCAAAGGGTTTTAAGTCATTTTTGTGCAGAATGACCAGAAATTCTTCCAGTTCTTTTTTGAAGAAGTCCGCGCGTCTCTTATAGTCAAAACTTAACGTGACCAAAGAGTCAAGCACTTTCCAGGAACCGGTATTTTCGCCGTAGCGGGTTTCAACACCGATAATGCCGATGATGACGGCCGGGTCGACGTGGTAGATTTCCTGAGCCTTATCCAGGTACTGCTTGTTGTCCTGCCAGAATTTCATTCCGAGATTCAGACGGTGCTGACCGAGGAAGATATTCCTGTATTTTTCCCAGTCCTTACGGGAGTCCTTAGTGTTTTTAGGCGCGGGTTTCGGTGTCATCAGCCGCTCGATCTTGGGCTGATAGGTCGCCTGATCCAAGACCGCGGCAACCCATTCTTCATCAAGGCCTCGTCGGGCAGAAACGTCTTTAATGAACTTCTTGACTTCAGGCCGCTGGCTGTACAGCATCCTTTTTTCAGCAGCTGTAGAAGACATAGACTGTGCAAGAGATAAGCTGGAAAAAACGGACATACCCGCTATGCCTGCAAGAATGAAAGGTCGTCTGTACATAAAGTCCTCCGTCAATTTCCTAAGGTTACCCCAAAAAGAGCGGCTGCGGCGTTTGCCGCAGCCTATTGGTTACATACCGAAATGCTTCTTTCAGATATCGCATGTTTATGGAACAAGAAATTTCCATATCGGACTGTATGACCATTAAAATGGAGCAAAAGACCAAGTAAAACTTTATGTCAGATACTGTTCTCTACACGCACGACTCTTTTCTGAAGCATCGGATGGGGCTGACCAATCCGGAAAGCCCGGTGAGACTGGAAAAGATCAACGAGCTGCTTTTTGCGAGCGGCGCGCTGAGCCTGCTTGAACAGAAGCAGGCGCCCGTTGTAGCACTGACGGATCTTTTGGCCGCGCACGACGAGGATTACATCAGATTTCTCTCGAACAAGTCTCCGAAGGAGGGACTTGCTCAGGTGAACGTTGACACTTCCATGAATCCTTTTACATGGGAGGCGGCGCAGTATGCGGCCGGCGCGGCATGCGCTGCAGTCGATGATATTTGCAGAGGCGACTTTAAAAAGGCCTTCTGCGAAGTGCGTCCTCCGGGACACCACGCGCATAGAGACCATTCGGGCGGATTCTGCTTTTTAAATAATGCGGCTGTTGCCGCGCTGCATGCGATCGGTCAGTACGGACTTAAGCGCGTTGCGATTGCTGACTTCGATGTCCATCACGCGGACGGTACCTGCAATATTCTCGGCGGAAGAGAAGACGTTCTGATTCTTGACGGGTTCCAGCAGGCGCTTTTCCCGTATGCGCATACTCATCACGCGCCGCCGAACGCGATTTATTCACCTTTCCCGGAGGGAACGGAAGGGATCGCGCTCAGAAGAACCATGGATGAAGTCTGGGTGCCGAAACTTTTGGAATACAAACCGGAGCTGCTGATTGTGTCAGCCGGGTTTGACGCGCATCGCGAAGAAGATCAGGCGCAGCTTTTAATGGTGGAGCGTGATTACGCGTTCTTAGGGCGGCGCTTCTCCTGGATATTGGAAGAAATTCCCGAATGCCGCGGAATTGCCGCAGTTCTGGAAGGCGGCTACAACATTTCGTCTTTGGCGCGAAGCTGCGCGGCCTTCATTATGCAGTTTGCATCGACGGAAAAATAAATTGACAGCCCAAAAACAAAAGCACAGCTACCTGCGGGACGGTGTCTCCCGCTCGGAGGTGCTCGCTTGGGCTTCCTATGATTTTGCCAATTCCGGCTATACCACGGTTGTGCTTACAGCCGTCTATAACGCGTATTTTGTTTCTATAGTGGCCGAAAACGCGGTATGGGCAACACTTGCCTGGACGCTTACGATTACGCTTTCAAATATTTTCTCCATACTTGTCATACCAATAGTCAGCTCTGCGGCGGACGCTTCGGCAAATAAGCGCTTCTGGCTCACGGTTATGACTTTGATCTGTGTGATCTGTACCGCAGCGCTTTATTTCACGCACACGGGTTCGCTCGCGCTTGCGGTTCTGCTGATTGTGCTTTCGAATACCGCCTTTAACGCAGGAGTGTCGCTGAATTCCGCATTTCTCTCCGAACTTGCAAAAACGGAAGCGTTCGGGAAAGTGTCCGGCTGGGGATGGGGATTTGGCTACTTAGGCGGTATCCTCAGTCTCGGCGTCTGCCTCATGATCGTCTTTGCCGCACAGGACAGCGGTAAAAGCGCAGAGGATTATGTTCCGCTCTGCATGCTTTCCACGGCGGCTATTTTTATGGTGGTATCGCTTCCGATGCTGCTGTGCGTTAAGGAGCGTTCCAAACCTTCCGGTCTTTCATTTGAGAAGACTGTAAAGAATTTATGGGTGCAGGAGCGAAGTAGTTTTGCGGTGCTTAAAGAAAGTCCGGAATTTCTGAAGTTCTGTTTCTGCGGACTTTTGTATCAGGCAGGTATTGCCGTGGTTGTGACGCTGTCAGCGGTTTATGCGGAACTGGTGATGAAGTTCACGACCGCTCAGACGATTACACTGATTCTTGTAGTCAACATCACAGCTGCAGTCGGCGCATTCTTTTTCGGTTATGTACAGGATCGGCTCGGGCATCGCAAAACGCTTGCACTGACCATTTTCCTATGGATTGTCATGGGTGTGACTGCGGCGTTTTCGACTTCTGCCGCTTCTTTCTGGTTTGCTGCGAATTTGTCCGGAATAGCCATGGGTTCGAGCCAGGCGGCGGGCAGGGCAACTGTCGCGGTCTTTGCGCCTGAAGGACAGCTTGCGAAGTTTTACTCTGTTTGGAACATCGCGGTGTGGGGCGCCAATATCCTCGGACCGATTACATACGGTCTCGTGACCTGGCTTACAAACGGGGATCAGCGTACCGCGATTTTGGTGACCACGCTTTATTTTGTCTTCGGTCTTATCGTGCTTCGCATGGTCAGGCTGCCAAAAAAAGCCCCGAACATTAGTTCGGAGCTTTGATCGGCCTATTTAGAAGGAATTAGCTGAGACCTGTGATTTTGCCGTCAACAACGTCGATTGAGTAAGCGGCCGGTTTCTTCGGAAGTCCGGGCATTCTCATGATGGCGCCGGTGGTGACAACGAGGAAGCCTGCGCCGGCGTTCAGAATGACGCGCTGAACCGGAAGCGTAAAGCCCTGCGGAGCGCCCTTCAGATCAGGATCGTGAGACATAGAGAAAGGAGTCTTCGCGATACAGATCGGAAGCTTCTCAAAGCCCATATTCAGCGCTTTAATCTTCGCGATGTCTTTGAGCGCAGCTGAAGAGTAGGAAACATCTTTACCGCCGTAAACCTTGGCATTGATGTCCTGAATCTTTTCTTCGATCGATTCATCGAGACCGTAGGCGAAATTGAGGGGGCCTGAGCCTTCTTTGACCGCAGCCATCACTTCTTTGGCGACGTCAACAGCGCCTTCGCCGCCTTTGGCAAAGCCGTCGGAAACCGCGAAGCGGGCGCCCTGAGCGAGACACTCTTTACGAACAACGTCGATTTCCTCTTCATTGTCATTGGCAAAATGATTGAGAGAAACGACAACCTGCTGACCGAAGCGTTTCAGGTTGCAGATATGCGCTTTCAGGTTGGGCAGTCCGTTGATCAGAGCGTCCATGTTGTCTTTGCCGATTTCAGGAAGGGCGACACCGCCGTGCCACTTGAGGGCGCGGAGCGATGTGACGAGCACGGTGGCGTCCGGGTGCAGGTTGTTCATACGGCATTTGATGTCATAGAACTTTTCTGCGCCGAGGTCGCTGCCGAAGCCTGCTTCCGTGATCGCATAGTCAGCGATGGTCATAGCGGCGCGGGTGGCGGCAACCGAGTTGCAGCCGTGCGCGATGTTGGCAAACGGGCCGCCGTGAACAAAAGCGGGAACGCCTTCAATCGACTGAACGAGGTTCGGCAGCATGGCGTCTTTGAGAAGCGCCATCAGAGCGCCTGTGGCGCCGAGTTCTTTGCAGGTGTATGCCGAGCCGTCTCTCTTGTAGCCGACAACCAGACGGTCGAGTCTGACACGCAGATCTTCTTCTCCGTCGGCAAGACAGATAATCGCCATCAGTTCGGAAGCAGCTGTAATATCAAAGCCGGTTTCCGTCGGGATACCGTTAGCGGAGCCCCCAAGACCTGTGACGATATTTCTGAGCATACGGTCATTGACGTCCAGAACGCGTCTCCAGGAAATTTCTTTCAGATCGGCCTGTCCCTGATGACGGGCATTGTCAATTAATGCGGCCAAGAGGTTGTTTGCGGCGGTAATAGCGTGGAAGTCGCCGGTGAAGTGCAGATTGATGGATTCCATCGGGACAACCTGAGAGTATCCGCCGCCTGCGGCACCGCCCTTCATACCGAAGGATGGTCCGAGAGAGGGTTCTCTGAGCGCAAGGCAGGCTTTTTCTCCGAGTTTCTTAAAGGCCTGAGCAAGCGCGATGGAGGTGGTTGTCTTGCCGGAGCCCGCAGGCATACCGGAAGTCGCAGTCACGAGGATGAGCTTGCCTTTGGCCTTGGAGGTGTCAATGGCGACTTTTGCCTTGTCACGGCCGTAAGGGATGAATTGATCGTCTTTAAGACCGTATTCATGGGCGAGCTTGTCGATCGGGATAAGCGTGGTTTGTTGCGCGATTTCGATATCAGTCAGCATGTCTGTCCTTGAGTCAAGTGGGTTAGCGAAATTTTAAACATTCAAAAGCGGTTAAACGGTAAAACAAAAAGGCCTGAAAACATTCAGACCTCTTTAATCAGTTATTTTACGGATTTCTCCTCAGCGTTTTCGGGCGCATCTTTCGGCTTTTCGGCCTCAGCGGCCGCTGTTTCGGCGGCGGTCGGGATCACGGCAGCGTTGTAGTTCGGATCCTTGATTCTTTCGAGCACAACTCGGGAGCTGCGCGAATACTGATAGAGAATCTTTCCGAGCTGAAATTCGATGGCGACCTGATGACGATCCGAACTTTGGTTGTACGGATTCGGATCGCTTGAGCCCGGCCCAAAAATTTGGAACATGAAGAGGTTGGTGAGCGCAACCGAGATGGCTTTAGGCTCTTCAGGGTTAATTTCAAGCTCGCTCTCTATGACGTTCCAGTATTTATCAAAGTCTTCTTTATAGACTTTGGGCAGAAGTTTTTCTTTCAGTGTCTCAATCAGTTCGACGTCGGGCGTTCCTTCCATTTTGGCAGTGGTGTTGCGAACGCCTTCCAGGAACATCGCGACGCTGAGCGGAATGTACTGAGCATTAAATTCAGCCATGCGTTTTTTTCTTCCGAAAATAAACGGCAGGTAAAAGTCTGAGGCTTTTCTGAGCGTATTGTTGTTGGCTTTGTAATAGAACTGAAAGGCCCTGTTCAAACCGTCAATTTTAGTTTTAAGATCACTTTTCTTCGCCATGAACCAATGCTCTTGTATATTGAGTTTTGAAGAGCCTTAAATTTACACTATCTTTGAGAGGATTTCCTGTTGTCGTATACGACCTTCTTATGGTCGCTCTTTTGCAGCGCCTTTGTTTCTTCGACTTTGCTGCCCGGAGGCAGCGAAGCGCTCGTCGTTTACGGCATGACAGAATACTCGGACAAGCTCTTTTCACTGGTGCTGACCGCAACGATCGGCAATACGCTCGGAGCGATTGTCACTTACGGGATCGGGCGGCTTATTCCCAATAAAAAACAGGACGAGAGATCGTTAGGACTCTTTAAAAAGTGGGGGCCGATCACACTGCTTTTCTCATGGGTTCCGATCGTGGGGGACGGCTTTTGTTTGGCCGCAGGCTGGCTGAGAGTGAATTTCTGTCTGTCCGTCGTTCTCATTCTCATTGGCAAAGCGGCTCGGTATTGGGCTCTCGCGGCCGTAACGCTTGGTATATTAGGGTAAGCGGGACTAAGGGTTATTCCTTTTTTGATTTTCTTTTCCTCGCTAATTAATGCTTAATATCTGATGTCAATCTCAAATTCCAAATCAAATATTAAGAATGAATTGGCTCAGCTCGCTTTTATTCGAATCGGGTTCTTTTTCGCACGGTATTCTTGCCTTTAGTATTGCGATATCGCTTGGTCTTTATCTTGGCAAATTAAAGTTTTTCGGGTTGTCGTTCGGCGCGACCTGTGTTCTTTTTGTCGGTCTGATTATGAGCTGGCTTGGCATCGAAGTGGATGCCTCTATGCTGGGCTTCTTCAGAAATTTCGGCCTGATTCTGTTTGTGTTCTTTATCGGTCTGCAGGTTGGGCCGTCATTTTTTGCGACATTTAAGAGCAGCGGCGCGGGACTCGTCGGTCTGATGGTGCTTGCGGTCGGTTTGAGCTTAGCGGTCACTGTCATTCTTTATTTTCTCTGCGCACCCGCAGTTTCTCTTCCCGAGATGCTCGGCATCATGTTCGGTGCGGTCACAAGCACGCCCGGTCTCGGCGCGACGCAGGAAGCCCTGCAGTCTTTGGGTTCGAAGATCGATATTACGGTCGGATATGCCTGCGCTTATCCGTTTGCGATCCTTTCGACCATGGCGGTCATCATGGGTCTTAAACGATTCTTCAATGTTGATCTTGCAGAAGAAGACAAGAAATGGGATTTAGCGCAGCAGAATATGAACCGCGCCCCGATTTTTTATCATGTCAAGGCAAACAACAAGGCTTTAAGCGGCATCACGCTTCGCGAAATCCGTGCCATTATCGGACGTCCCTTTATTTGTTCCCGAGTGCTCCATGACGGAACAATCACCAGTCCGACCGCGGACAGTCTGATTTATGTCGGAGACCGCCTGCGCATTGTTTCCAACGCGGAGCACAAAACCGCGGTCTGTGCTTTCTGCGGTGAGGAAGATAAAGAGGTGGATTTGGCCACTGCGCATTCTCCGATCAAAAACGAGCGCATTCGTGTGACGGAACCGAATATGCAGGGTGTTCAAATTGAAGATCTGCATTTAAGTCGTTTTGACGGTGTCAATATCACGCGTGTCGCTCGCGCAGGCGTTACGTTCTTCCCCTACAACTCGCTTCGTCTGCAGCTCGGAGATACGCTGATCTGCGTCGGTCCGGCAAACGCGATCAGTCGTTTGGCCGCGCTTGTCGGCAACCGTGAGAAGCAGTTGGAAAAACCTAATGTCATCGCTATCTTTGCGGCGATCGCCTTTGGGGTGCTTCTCGGGTCTGTTCCGATCGCATTTCCGTACATGCCGGTGACGATCAAGCTTGGTTTGGCGGGAGGCCCGCTCATCGCCGCGATTCTCTTAGGCTATTACGGTCCGAGGTTCCATCTGGTGACTTATACCACGCATTCGGCGAATCTGATGCTGAGGCAGTGGGGGCAGACATTCTTTTTGGCGAGCGTCGGCTTGGCTTCCGGCAAACCCTTCTTTGAAGCCTTTATCAACGGAAGCGGCTATCTGTACGTGCTTTTGGGAATTCCGATTACCGTGATTCCGCTTGCGATCGCGGGCTTTATCGCACGCACCAAGATGAATATGAACTTCCATTCCATCGCAGGTTTCCTTGCGGGCTGCACCACCAACACATCACTGCTTGGCTTTGCTTCGAGTCTTTCGGAACGCAGTATCGCGCTGATTTCTTATTCAACGGTCTATCCGCTTGCGATGTTCCTGCGAATTATTTCCGGTCAGGTGCTCCTGATGATTCTTTGGGCCGCTTGAATTAGTGTGAGGATTCGTGAACCAGCCGGCCTTTGAGGATTAACTTTCTGCCGGTTTGTGTTTTCTAAAAATTGAACGAAGGAAGAAATGTCAGAACAGTTTGCGCAGGAATCCATTCCTAAAGTCAATAACAATCCGTTTTTACCGGAGGGACGAATTCACAAAATGTCGTTTTTTCTGACGACGCTGGTGCTGAGCCTGATTGCGAGTTGTTTTTACGGTGTGACTGAGGCGGGTGTCGTTTTAGAGGACGCTATGGTCTTTGAAACAGCCGTTAGTGCATCTCTCGGTACCGTGCTTCTTCAGATCTTTGCCTGCATCAAACGCTGCAGAGATGTATTAAAAGCTCTCCGTGGTGCGTACTTCTTCTGTTTATTCCGCTCGTCGGTTTTGTTTACAGTTTTATTCTGCTGTTTAAAGGTCCCCGCTATCCGGATTAAACCGGCAGAGACCAATCAGCCCGCAGATCAATTGCCGATCTTCGGGTTTATTTTTTTGACGAAACCTGCCTAGTTTGGAGGTTATTTCACAGCCTTTGCAATCCTTTCGGGCTACAGTCTTTAAAAACGAAAGCAGAGGTGAAAATATGTCGCAGCAGTTTAATTTGGCAGTGCCGAGAGTCAATAACAATCCGTTTTTGCCGGACGGAAGAATACACAGACTGTCGTTTTTTCTGACGATGCTGGTTCTGTGCTTTATCTCGTCCTGGTTCGTTGATTTTTCTTCGGTCTATAACGCTTCAGCGGGTACAGTCAATGTCAAAGCGATCGGCTGGTTTCCGGTCATTGTTTTAGTGCTTCAGCTCTTTGCCTGTATTAAGCGCTGCCGAGACATACAGTACTCGCCTTGGTCGGTCGTGCTGTTCATCATTCCTATTGTCGGATTCATCTACGGTTTGCTGCTGCTCTTCAAAGGCTCGAAGTATCCCGATTAGACCGATAAATGAAAAAATAAACCCGCAGATCATTAACTGAGCTGCGGGCTTATCGCTCTTAGGAGAACTTATTTCATTTCTTTAACGGCGTTGATTGCGGCATAGCGTCCGGAGTAGGAAGCAAAGCCGAAAGCGTGGCCGGAGAAGAAGTCCGGGTAGGTCGGGCCGACCATGTTGGATACTTCAAGACCTGCGGCGTAAAGACCTTTGATCGGACGAGAGTCTTTATCGAGGACCTGATGATCCCGATTGGTGATCAGACCGCCGTAGGCGCTGAAGAAGTAGGATTTCAGTTTCAGCGCATAGAGTTTCTTGCCTTCAATCGGAACTAAGTAGCGGCGATCTTTCAGGAACATCGGATCGCTCTGCAGTTCGCAGTTCTTGTTGTATTCGGCAACCGTCTTTTCCAGTACTGCGGCAGGGACATTGATGGCTTTAGCCAGTCCGGCGACGGTAGAGGCGCTCTTGAATCCGTCCGAGTCAGCTGCCAGAGCTTCGTCAATGTCCTTCTGCAGGTTGGCGTATTTCGTTCCGATCGGAACTAAAACACCGATGCCGGAAGAGGCGCCTTTTTCCATTAAGTACTTGACGGTATTTTCGTCAAAGATACACCAGCCATAGTGACCCGGCTGAGCGTAGATCGCGTTAGCTGCTTCACTGAAGGCGTTGCACTGGGATTCATCCGTAAAGCGCAGACCGTCACGATTAACCCAAAGGTTAAAGGGCTGCCAGGATGTTCCGTAAAGGTTGCTGAGGAACTTGATGCCTTTGCCCTCGGTGCCGAGATGACCGATAAAGCTGACGGGACCTCTTTCCGCACCGGCTTTCATCGCCATGACAATGCCGTCACCGGTCTTGTTGATAGGCACGGAGCTCTTCCATGCTTCAGGATCTCTGTGCCCCCATTCGGCAACTTTCTTCGGATCGTCGCCAAAGCTTCCGGAAGCGAGAATGACCGCTTTGCCGGAAATGTGATAAGTGTTGCCCTTTTTGTCTTTAGCGATAACGCCAACGACTTTGTCGTCTTTCTTAATCAGATCGACGGCAGGTGTGGCAAGCATGGTCTGCACACCGAGCTTATCGGCGGCATCTTTCATGCCCTTGATAAGACCGGCACCGTGGTTAACACCTTTGTAGTTCTTAATGATGTGCCAGGTGTTGTCCTTGAGCGGTGTTTCGCGAATGACTTCAAACTCAATGCCGTGCTTGGAGAGCCATTCGATGTTTTCAGCGGATCCTTCAACGAAATCCTTGTTTTTATACGGGTCTACGAGGTGGTTTTGGCGTTCGATGAACTGACGATAGGCTTCCTGACGTGTGAGCGGATCGCCTCTAAGACGGTTCCATTCGGAATCCACGGCAAAAAGGCCTTCGGCGTGTTGGGAATTGCCGCCGACATACGGATTCTTTTCAAGCAGAATCACTTTTTTACCGAGTTCAGCGCCCTGAACAGCGGCTGAAAGTCCGGCGGAACCCGCACCGACGACGATAAGGTCAGTGTTCAGATTCTGGTCCGCTGCGAAAGAATGACTGCCGAAACATAAGACGACAGCAGCGCATAATCCGGAAATTTTGATTTGAGACATCTTATTCTCCTGGTCTTTGTAAGGTTATGAAAATGCTAGCAAATCAGCGAAACGTACCCCGTTAAGCAGTTAACACATTTGATCAGCGTGAAATTCCCGAGTAAGAGTAAAAAAAGCGTTTTTTGAGTGAAATCCTTGAAGCCTCGATGGCTATAATCCCCTGTATTGTTATTTAAAGCACAGAGAAAGAGAAAATGAAGATTCTTGTCCCGGTAAAACGGGTCGTGGATGCGAACATTAAAGTCAAACTCGGTGCGGACGGCACGCTTGATGTGAGTTCGCTCAAGAAATCCATGAACCCGTTTGATGAGATCGCCTTGGAACAGGCGGTTCAGATGAAAGAAAAAGGCATTGCGCATGAAGTTATCGCGGTCTCCGTCGGTGAAGCGCAGTGCGCAGAAACGCTTCGTGTCGCGCTTGCCATGGGCGCCGACAAAGCAGTCCTTTTGCAGACATCTCAGGCCTACGAGCTTGAGCCGCTGAATGTGGCCAAGATTCTGGCCGCTTATGTGAATCAGTCGACTCCTGATTTGATTATCTGCGGCAAGCAGGCCGTGGATGACGATGCGAATCAGGTCGGCCAGATGGTTGCCGCGCTTTGCGGCTACCCGCAGGGTACGCATGCATCTGGCGCGGAAATGAAAGAAGGCCGCCTTGTCGTTACCCGTGAAGTAGACGGAGGTTTTGAGGTCGTCGAACTGACGCTGCCCGCGGTGGTGACTGCGGATCTGCGTCTGAACGCACCGCGTTATGTGACGCTGCCGATGATGATGAAGGCAAAGCGCAAGCCGCAGGAAATCATTGAAGCGGCTTCGCTCGGCGTACAGCTTCGTGCGCACATTGAAGTTGTCGGCTATGAGGCTCCTGCCGCAAGAAAAGTCGGACAGCGTGTTGCCAGTGTCGATGAACTGATCGACAAACTCAAGAACGAGGCTAAGGTACTTTAAGGAGCGAAAACAATGTCTGTATTAATTATTGCTGATCACAATCAGGTCGCTCTGAATCCTGCGGTTTACTCGCTTGTGTCCGCCGCTCAGAAAATCGGCGGAGATATTGATGTGTTTATCGCGGCACAGGACGGGTCTAAAGTGCTTGAAGAGGCGAGCTCTATTAAAGGCATCAGACGCGTTCTTCTGACGGAAGCGCCTTATTTTGCCGAAGAACTTCCGGAAAACATGAGCGCCTCTGTATTAGAAGTCAGCTCGGAATATTCCCATATTCTCTTTATCGCCAATCCGAGCGGCAAAGCCGCTGCGCCGCGCGTCGCGGCAAAACTCGATGTCGCACAGATTTCTGAAGTGACCGATGTGGTTGACGGCAAAACGTTTAAGCATCCGATCTACGCAGGCTCCGTGATCGAGACCGTTCGTACGCTTGATGAAAAAGTTGTTCTTACTGTCCGCGCGACCGCTTTTGATCCGGCAGAGAAGGGTGAAACTGCAGCGCAGATTGAGCGTGTGGTTCCGATTTCTCCTGTGATCAAAGTGACTTTCGTTCGTAAAGAGCAGGTTAAGAATGATCATCCCGATCTGCAGAGCGCGAAGATTGTGCTTGCGGGCGGCAGAGGCTTGGTCGACGAGGCGGAGTTCGCAGAAATGGGTCGCTTAGCCGATAAGCTTGGCGCAGCGGTCGGCACAACGCGCGCGGTTGTGGACGCGGGCATTGCGCCCAATGATTGGCAGATCGGTCAGACCGGCAAGATCATTGCGCCGAACCTTTATATCGGTTTCGGTATTTCAGGCGCGATCCAGCACATTGCCGGCATTAAAGACGCCAAAGTCATTGTTGCGGTCAACAAGGATCCGGAAGCGCCGATCTTCGAAGTAGCTGATTACGGATTGGTGGCTGACGCCATGGCGACAATCCGCGAATTGGAACAGAAGCTTTAATTTGTGATCCGGGAAAGGACGCGGCGTGCCGCGTTCTTTCGCTTTTCCGTAACAATTCGGCAACAAATTAACGCTTGTGGATTGTTTAATTAGGAAAAATGGGATAGAATCACGTGTTTTCAGGCGTTATAGCGCCTACTATTTTCATTTTTAAAATATATTTCTATAGAGGTAATTTAACTATGGTCGTTATTCGTCTGGCTCGTGGCGGCTCCAAGAAGCGCCCCTTCTTTAACATCGTCGCGACCGACTCCCGCAATCCCCGTGACGGACGTTTCAATGAACGCATCGGTTTCTACAACCCGATGGCCAGCGGCGCTGCTCAGCGTCTCTCTATCAACGAAGCCAGCCTCAACGCTTGGGTTGCTAACGGCGCAAAGATGAGCGACACAGTTGCCCGTCTTTACAAGGAATTCAAAAAGACAGCCGCTCCCGCTGCCTAATTTTCCTCACCGTTTGTGATAAACGAAAAGAATTTCAGCGCCGAGCCTATACTGCTCGGCGTTTTGCATGGTGCTTACGGTTTGAAGGGCTGGGTTCGCGTTCAGCCTTTTCAGGACACTCAGGCGCTTCTGTCCTCCGAAAACTGGTTAATCTGTGATCGGGAGGGCGGTGTGCGTCCGATTCGCATGGAAAAAGCCAAGGTGCACGGAGCCGGTCTCATTGCCAAGCTCGAAGGGATTGAGACTCCGGAGCAGGCTGCCGAACTTAGAGGCGCTGTCGGCATGTACCGAAAGGATTTTCCGCAGATCGAAGAAGGCGAATTCTACTGGGTGGATCTGATCGGCTGTGAAGCGGTGAACAAGGCAGGCGAGACGATCGGAGTGGTTAAAGGTCTGATCGACAACGGCGTTCATGACATTTTGGATGTTCAGAAGCCTGACGGAAGTTCTGTTTTGATTCCCTTTGTGGACAGCTACTTTGTTGAGGCGGATTTAGAGAACAGAAAGATTGTTCTTGACTGGGATCCCACCTGGAGCTGATCAGCCGATGCGTATTGACGTCGTAACCCTTTTTCCGCAGATGCCGGCACTGATTGCCGAGTGCGGTATTACTTCGAGGGCTGCAAAGCTTGGCCTTTGGCAGCTCAAGATATGGAATCCGCGCAAATTCACGCATGATGCGCACCGCACTGTCGACGATCGTCCCTTCGGGGGCGGCCCCGGCATGGTCATGATGGCTGAGCCTTTAGCTCAGACGATTGACGCGATCCGCGCAGACGGAAACCGGGGACGTGTGTTCGCATTTGCGCCTTCTGGCCGTACGCTTTGCGATGAGCGTGTGCTTGAGCTTGCGGAAAGCGACGAGGACATGATTCTTGTCTGCGGGCGTTATGAAGGCATCGATCAGCGGTTTCTCGACACTTATGTGGACGAGATTATTTCCATCGGCGACTATGTCCTCTCCGGCGGAGAACTGGCGGCAATGGTTCTGATGGACGCGGTTGTGAGGCGTCTTCCCGGAGCCATTAAAGAGCTCTCGGCCTCAGACGAATCTTTCTCCACAGGTCTTTTGGACGCGCCGCACTATACGCGGCCGGAAGAGTGGAGAGGGATGAAAGTGCCGGAAGTGCTGGTCAACGGGCACCATAAGCATATTCAGGACTGGACGAGAAAAATGGCGTTACAAACAACCGCCACAAACCGTCCGGATTTGGTTAAAATAGCGCGCTCGAAGAATCTTCTCTCCGAAGAGGATGAGAAAGTTCTGAGAACGCTTAGTTCGGAGTCTTCTGACTCCTTGGTTTAAAACCCATCCTCTCGGCAGTTTAAGACGAAAAGATCTGCATGATGATGGTCATTGGAGATTACAAATGAATTTGATTGAAACACTTGAAAAGGAAGAGATTGCCCGTCTTTCTGAAGGCAAAACTTTCCCGCAGATCAACCCCGGCGACACCGTTGTTGTTAACGTCAACGTTGTTGAAGGTTCCCGCAAGCGTGTACAGGCCTTTGAAGGCGTTGTGATCGCTAAGCGCAACCGCGGTCTGAATTCCGCTTTCACCGTTCGTAAGATTTCCAGCGGCGAAGGCGTTGAACGTACATTCCAGCTGTATTCTCCGATGATTGCCAGCATCGAAGTTAAGCGTCACGGCGATGTTCGCCGCGCTAAGCTTTACTACCTGCGCAATCTGTCCGGTAAGGCTGCTCGAATCAAAGAAAAACTGGTTCGCAAGGCCTAATCTTAGGATATGGGCAGTCCCTCCTAAAGCGGGGGACCGAGAAAGAGCTCGGCGCGCATCCGGGCTTTTTCTTTGTCCGGAAGAGATAAAAAAAGACCGCCGATCGGGCGGTCTAAGTATTTCAAGCTTTGGATAATCTGTAAGGCAGTGTCTTTCGGTTAGCTGCGCAGTACATTAGAGATTCTTTCGCTGGTCTTCATCAGATCATATGTCTGGCTGTCATCGAATGCGGCAAAGACGGTGCCGATCTTATCGGTGATGACGTACATGTCTTCGGGTGTCTTCTCGATCCAGCCGAGTTCGACGAGTTTTGCGAGTTTGCGGCGAACGGTTTCGCGAGGAATACCGGTCACGTCCGAAATAGAGAGTGCGTTGCACGGAAGCAGCTGTCTCTGACCGTGTGCGTCAGCCGGCATATAACCGCGGCGCTCGTCATAGAAACGTTCGGTATTGCGCGAAGCGATTTCACCGAGGACCAAACAAAGTGTCAGGTCACCGTCATAGGCCTGGTACATGGCGCGAAGTCTGCTTGTCATGAAACGAAGCAGCAGTACTGAGAGAATATCGCGATGAGAAGCATAAACTTCAGGAGAGACACCAGCCGGAATATGAAGTCCTGTAGGGAGTTCAGTGGGGAAAGCAGCTCTGTCTTTGGGTGTGCGGCGTGTTCTTAACATCTTTATCACTCCTATGTAATTTTTTAACCTCGACCTTTGATGAAATTCTTTTTTGTTTCCATCTAAGTTGAGAATATAATATCGGGAAATCCCGTAATGAGCAAGTGGTTACACTAATTCCAGGATAACTAGAGCACGGTATTTTGAAGAAAATCTATAGGATTTTCTAGGTTTTTAAACCTAAGTAATTACTCTAATCCCTTGATTGACAGGCACTTCGGGTTACTACTTAAATAAGTTGAGTTGCTTTAAAAATATATGTAATTAATTGTAAATTACTCATTAAGGCGATTAGTAAGCGAAGAATTGATAAACCCAAAATGTTGTGGCACATCAAAATGGTAAGAACTGCGGTTCAGTGATTCCCAAAGATTACGGTTAGCATATGAAGAGAATTGTCCTGAGCTCTTTGGCAGGAATTGATTTCATTTGTACGAACATTTATTGGGCGGTTTGATCCTTGACAATCAATTTTCTTATTTAATCGAGAACGGATTTCTCTCTAATTTTTCTAAGTCAGACGAGTTTATAGATCACGTGAATGCGTTATATAACAAAAAAATACCGCCCGACGATTCCGTCGGACGGTGTTAAAACGCTGTCTTAGTATCTGCCGCTTTCTCTGGCAATCGCCTCTTCCGCGAGTTCCTTATAGAAGGCGTAGCGCTCGGGATCGATTTCTCCGTCTTCAACCGCCTTCTTCACCGCGCAGCCAGGCTCCTGCAGGTGACGACAGTTCGTAAAGCGGCAATGTTCCACACGATCACGAATTTCCGGCATGCCGCGCATAATATCGTTCAGTGTCAGGTGAGACAGGCCGAACTCTTGAAATCCCGGTGAGTCAACGAGCGCACCGCCCTCGAAGTTAAACCAGCGCGCGGCGGTAGTCGTCTGCTTGCCAAGATCGAGCGCGACGGAGTATTCCTGAGTTCTCTGCGCTGCGCCCGGAATCAGAAGATTAAGGATTGTGGATTTACCCATGCCGGACTGTCCGATCAGAAGCGTGATCTTATCCCTAAAGATCGGCTCTAAGATTTCCCTGGTTTTTCCCGGATCTTTGGTCGCGGAGACTTCAACAACCTCGGCTCCGAGTTCTTTAAGCTGATCGATAAAGGGGCGCACTGCAGCTTCATCCTGTATGTAGTCGCATTTATTGCGGATAATCACGGTCGGAATGTCCGCCGTTTCAGCCGCAAGGAGCGCCTTCCAAATAAAGTGCGGGTTGTAACTCGGTCGTGTGGCAAAGACGACCGCAACCTGATCTATGTTGGCTGCCAGCGGTTTCGTGCGCAGATCGTCGCTTCGATAAAGAAGGGATTTTCTCGGTTCAATCTTTTCAACGGAAACCTGCGTCGGTGAAGTCTGCAGGCACTGCGCAATATCTCCGACCACCACATCGCCTTTTTTGCCTTTACGCGTGGCTTCGAGTACCGTGCCGTCGTTTTTTTCCACAAAACTATGTTTGCCGTGGGTGGACACCACACGAGCATTAAACCGAACAGATTCAGCCATTATCTAGAACACCTTAATGAGACGCAGCTTTGGCTTTTTCGGCTTCTTCGATCGCCTGAATGCGGATTGCCGCATCCGGGTGCGAAGAATAAAAGGCCGAATAAACCGGATCAGGCGTCAGCGTAGACGCATTGTCAGAAAAAAGCTTAACCAATGCACTAATGAGGGCATGTCCGTTGGAATATTTGACGGCAAAGGCGTCTGCTTCAAATTCATGCTTGCGTGAGAAGTAACTGCTGAGCGGAGCAAGAGGAAACATGAAGACAGGTACTGCGGTGGAGAAGAGCACAAGCGCGGTTCCGTGACTTGCGCCTTGAATCAGGTTGACACCGAGTCCTTCATAGAACCATTGACAGTCAGCAAGAACGCTCAGAAGCCAAAAGAAGAGCAGGGAGAAAACGCAGGAGAAGGCGAGCATCTTATAAATGTGATTGAGCTTGTAGTGTCCGAGTTCGTGCGCAAGCACCGCTTCTGTTTCCTCAGGTGTGAGTTTATTCATGAGCGTGTCAAAAAGAACGATGCGTTTGTTCTTTCCAAAGCCGGTCATGTAGGCGTTGCCCTTAGCGCTGCGCTTGGAGGCATCCATGCTGTAAAGCCCGCGGGACGAGAAACCGATTCTGGAGAGCAGGGATTCGAGTCTGTCTTTGAGCTCACCATCGGGAAGCGGAGAGAATTTATTAAAGAGCGGTGCGATCACAGCCGGATACAGCCAAAGAATAATGACATTGAAAAGCATGTAAGCGGCCCAGGCCCAAACCCACCAGTAGGGGCCGGAGACATTCCAGAGCCAGAGAATCAGCGAAACAATGGGCACGCCAAGCACAATGCTGAGCGCAGCTGACATCAGTGTGTCCTTGATAAATCTTGCCGGCGTTGTGGTGTTGAAACCGTACTTTGCTTCAATCTTGAAGGTTTGGTACCAGCTGAAGGGAAGATCAATGAGGCCGGAGATAAAGCCGATCAGAAGGATGATGACGACCTGAGCGAGAATGGTGTTGCCAAGCCAGCCGGTTGTCATGAGATAAATAATTTGGAGCAGCCCGCCCACGGTAAGTATCAGCGTTAGCCCTAGAGAAACCAGTCTGGAGAGTTCTCCGAAGCGGACATTTTCAATTGAGTAATCCGCCGCTTTCTGATGAGCTTCCAGCGTTATTTTTTCTGCAAAGGCCTCCGGGACTTTTCCGCGATTCTCTCGGATACATCGAATTTCACGACAGTCCAAATAATATTTAAGCGCGAAGCCACCGAAAAGGAAGAAAAGAAAAAGAGTTTCAAAAGCAGAGGAATAGTTCATTTTTGGATATTTATAGTCCGATGTAAGAGCAAAGATAGCGCATTTTGCAGAGAAACGGACAGCTGCAGGATTATTAATCGCTAAAACGCTCAGAGTGGTTTGAGCTAAAAGCAGTGACAGACGGAATCTCTATACTTAAAACGAAAAGACATGGAAGGAGCTTCCTATGAATTTCAGAAAAATTTTAAGCGCATGCTGTTTATCAGTTTGTGTACTTCATTTTTCATCACCTATCGCACAAGCCGGTATTCATCTTGATGTAAATGTCGGTGTCGGAGCCCCGGGATATTATGGGATTCTTCCAATTCAGGGTGTCGTGCCTCAGGTTTTTAACAGTAATCCGGTTATTGCAGTAGGGACGGCAATTCCGGGTGTCGGTCCGATTTATCTTACTGTTCCTTTGGAACACAGAAAACATTGGGATAGGTATTGCGACCGCTACGATGCGTGTTCAAGACCTGTGTATTTCGTCCAACGCCCTTGGTACGATAAGCATTACGTGAAACACCACCGTCCACATCACCGCCCGCATTTTGACCATGATGATCATCATGGGCATGATTTTCATAAGCATAAAAAACACGAGCATAAAAAATGGAAAAGACATCACAAGCATGACGATGATTAAGCGCGATCAAGCAAGCGCATAATTCGATGCATTAAAATGCGTCCATTCGTTTTGTGAGAATTTTGGAATGTCAGTCAATGAATTTAAAAGCGAGAGAAGCCCGCTTTTTAATGAACAGAATTTAATCTGGATGGATCTGGAAATGACAGGTCTGGAACCTCAGATTAACCGTATTATTGAGCTGGCCGCGATCATCACGGATCCGCAGCTGAATGTGATCGCAGAGGGTCCTGTTATTGCGATTCATCAGGATAAAGCCGTTCTCGATACGATGGACTCGTGGAACACAGCGACACATACAAGAAGCGGATTAGTTGATCGCGTGCTGAAGAGTACGGTTAGTGAAGCCGAAGCCGCGAAAATTTATATTGATTTCTTCTCTCAATATGTACCGGCAGGCAAGAGTCCGCTTTGCGGAAATTCCATCGGTCAGGACAGAAGATTTATGGCGAGATGGATGCCGGATTTGGAACAGTTTCTTCATTATCGCAATCTGGATGTTTCTTCCTTTAAGGAATGCGTTAAGCGCTGGGCTCCCGAGGTGATTAAGAAGTATCAGAAGACTTCCAAGCATGAGGCCTTATCGGATATTTATGATTCGATTGAAGAGCTGAGGTTTTATCGACAGGAAGTTATGAAGATTTAAAAAATTGAGCCCGCATTTGCGGGCTCTGTTGTTTATTGCTTCGGCTTTTGGTTCAGTCGGAGAATAAGACTAGACGTATCTAATCTTCCTCCGCCCATGTTCTGTATGTCGCTGTAGAACTGATCCACCAGTGCGGTGAGCGGAAGCGATGCGTCGCTGCGACGAGCCTGGCTGAGCGCAATACCTAAATCCTTGCGCATCCAATCCACTGCAAAACCAAAATTAAATTGGTTCTCAATCATAGATTTTCCTCTGCCGTTCATTTGCCAGGAACCTGCGGCGCCTTTGCCGATAACTTCCAAAACGAGTTCCATATTCAGGTTCGCGGTTTTACCAAAGGCGATCGCTTCAGAGAGTCCCTGCAGGATTCCTGCGATGCAAATCTGGTTGCACATCTTGGCAAGCTGGCCGCTGCCGCTATCTCCGATTCTTTTGACAGAACAGGCAAAAGCGGATGCGATTGGCGTGCAGCGCTCGATAACATCTTCGTCACCGCCGCACATAACAGTCAGAACGCCGTTTTCCGCACCTGCCTGTCCTCCGGAAACCGGAGCGTCTACAAAACTCAGGCCGAGTTGCTGAGCTTTGGCGTACATTTCCTGGGCTACTTCTGCAGAGTCGGTAGTTGCATCCCAAAGAACAGCTCCTTTCTTCATTCCGGCAAAAGCGCCGTTTTCTCCTAATAGAACGCTTCTGAGGTCTTCATCATTGCCGACGCATGTGAAAACGATGTCCGCGTCTTTAGCCGCCTCTGCGGGTGTTAAGGCGTATTTGCCGCCGAAGGTTTCAATCCAGTCTTTCGCTTTTGACGTGGTTCGGTTGTAGACAGTCATTTCGCACCCGGCCGCTTTCAAATGCGCGGCCATTGGACTGCCCATGACACCAAGGCCGATAAAAGCGGCTTTAGTTCCGGCCGGAATCGGTGTGTAATCTGTTTTAGGGAAGAAGTTCATAGCTTACTTACTCCATAAAAATCCCGCCGATAAAGGCGGGAAAATTAAAAACTCTAGCGGCGTCCTCGGATCTTAATGATCTCTTCGGCAACCTTCACAACTCTTCGGGAGAGAGAAGATGTCGGGTCAATAACAGCCGCGCTGCAGTCGCCGAGATCGAGATTGTCTGTCTCATCAAGAATCAGAGGGAGTTCCGTACAGCCGAGTACGAGAACAGTCGCACCTTTTTCCTTAGCGAGGTGGTGGGCTGCCTTCAGAAGAACCTCTTTGCAGTGTCCTTCGGTGTAACCGGCTTTCGCGCCGAGCTCACCGTAAATCGCTTCCATGACAAGCGCCTGATATTCCTTATCCGGCGTGACCATGGAAAGATTCATGCTCTTAGCCTTATTAGAATAAATTCCGGTTTGGATGGTGCCGTCGGTGGCCATAAGGCCGACCACTGCGTTTTTACCGTACTTCTCGATAATCTCTTCGAGTGTGACCTGCTGCATATTGATGAGCGGGACAGACAAATGAGGAAGGATGGTTTCGAAGTAAGCGTGGGCTGTGTTGCAGGCGATCACGATGGCGTCGACGTCATCGTTTTCCAGTCGTTTACAGGCCTGGTATAAGGCAAGTGTCGGGTCAACACCGCCTTCGAGCAGGTATTTCGTGCGGTCAGGAACCTGAGGGTTCTGCTCAACCGCGACTTTAATATGCTTTTGATCGGTTTTAGCCGGTGTAAAGCGCGTAATTTTATCGTACAGGTCAACAGTCGCAGCCGGTCCGAGGCCGCCCACAATACCGATCTTGAAGGGTTTCGGAAGGTTGTGCCACTCGGTGAAGCAGAGATAATCCGCGAAGGCTTTGACGACATCGATAACCGGATAGCCTTTGGCGTTTAAAGCTTCCGAGAGAAGTGCCTGAAGGCCATAGGTCGGAAGGATTTTTTCTGCGCCGCCTCTGACTAACTCGGAGCAGAGCATGGCGAGTTTATCGAGTGCTTCCTTTTCATCGGAAGATTTGCCCTTATGGAGCAGTTCCTGGATTTCTTCAACGATCGGGTCGAAAGACTTGTCAAGATCAATCCACTGCGGCTTGAAGACTTTTTCAACTGCTTCTTTGATCGCGGCAGCCTTCGGAGCGGAAGTGCTTCCCAAATAGCCGAGTTTTAAATTCGGGTTCTCAGAGACGGCATGCGCGCATGCAGTCGGGAAGTCAGTAATCGGCGTTGTTATTTCTTCCTGAAGTTCATTTTTAAAACCGAGAGTGCGGCAGTTTGTCACAGCTGCGACCTTTGCTCCGGCGGCTCTCAGTCGGCGGACTTCTTCAAAGGCGCGGATCTTGAAATCTCCGTCGCGTACGAGTTTAGGAGCATCGCTATGTGGGCCCTGCCATTCAAAATCAACGGTTTTGACGACAGCTTTTGTACCGTCTGGCAGGTAGGTGTTTGCGATTTTTTCTTTCAGGGCTTTAACAAAGGGGGCAGGGGAACCGACTTGGCAAAGTCCGATGATTGTCTGATCTTTGGCTGACATAGTTTTATCGATCCGGGGAATGTAGATAGAGGAAGTATAGACGCAATAACACATGCAATGGCCAGAAACAGCAATGACGTTCTTGATTTTTTCTCAGCAGATTTCTCCAGTAAAAAGAGGGGAATCAAAAACGGTTCAATTTGAATCGCGTATTTATAATTATGACGTCTAATGCGTTTGCCTAAAAATAGGCTTACCTACTAATACTAAATAAAAATTTATGTCTGTACTAAAAACGATTCTTTCAAGTGTACTGTGGGCGCTCTTAGTTCTTTTTATTCCTATCTTTGGTTTAGAGACAGTGTCTCAGTCCTCCCTTGGTATTGGACTGTTTAAATTTTTTATCCTTGCGCTGATTTCCCTCTTTTGCTTCAGTGGTCTCATAACGTCTATTGAGTCCGCTTCACTCCGGCGTTATCGCCTGAAGCCGCTCTTCTATCTGTCCCTGCTCTTAGGTTTGATACCGGTCATCATTCAAATTTTTGTTGCCGGCTCGATATCTGCTCGACCGCTAACAACAGCTATTTACTGGCTCGCCGGGATTTCAGTTGTTCTCGCGCTAATACCTTATGTTGCCGGGGGTTGCTTTTCAAAGATCGGTAACGACAATGCTGCCCGAGTATTGAGTGCGTTTCTTGTCTTCTTATGCATGGCTATTCCGGCCTTTCTCAGCTTGTCTTTTTTCTCTTATTACTTAGTCTCCGGTTCCGTATTATCTGCAGATACTTTGCTTGCAATCGCCCAGACAAACAACAATGAGGCTTTTGCGTATTTAAAAGAGAATATGACTGTCGGTTCGTCGCTGCTTTTTGTCGTTGCCGCTCTTTTCATTTTCTGTTTAGTTATTTTTCTTGCTAAATCAGTAGTGACACAGCAGACAGATCATGGGACTACAAATAAGGAAACAAGGTCGTATACTGATGCAAAGAAACTAAGGATTAGGCTCTTTGGTACTGCATTTATCTCGCTGCTTGCGATTGTTATTTCTTCCATTTTGATTAGTAAAACTAGTCACAATCTAATCACTAAACCCTTTATAGGTTTAGCTGAAGGCTTGAAACTATATAAAGACTTTAAAGATGCCTCTCTTGAGAGGATTCACAAATTTGGAACACTCGCTATAGAGAAAGACGGATATAAAGGTTTATACATCCTGGTGATAGGAGAGTCTCAGAACAGAAATCACATGTCCGCTTACGGGTATAAGCGAGAGACGACACCGTGGCTATCGAAAATGAAGAATGATCCGAATGCGGTTATCTTTTCTAACGCATATTCCAATCACACCCATACCGTTCCGGCTTTAACGTATGCTCTGACCTCTAAGTCTCAATACGATGACAATCTTCTTCAGGATTGTCCTTCGTTAATTGAATTGGCAAATGTGTCAGGATACGAAACCTATTGGATAAGTAATCAAGTCAAGCTGTCGGCTTGGGATACGCCTGTCACGCTTATAGCCTCGACGGCGGATCATCAGATGTTTATTAATACGAACTTTGGCACGGATACAGGAACTACCTTTTACGACGGAGAATTGGTCAACAGTCTCAAAAATCTGCACAGCAATAGCGACCGTATTTTGATTGTTCTTCATCTAATGGGCAACCATACAGTTTATGAAGAAAGATACCCGGGCTCCTTTAAGAAATTTGGTCGAACTTCAATTGATAAGTACGACAACAGTATGCTTTATAACGATGCTGTAGTAAAAGATATTTATGAATGGGCTAAAAAACAACCTAACTTTATGTCTTTGACATATGTAGCAGATCACTCAGAAGGCGTTGATAGGGGAGTATCTCATGACAGCAGTCAATTTGGCTGGGATTTAACGGAAATTCCTTTCTGGATGGTCTTCTCTGACAAATATGCGAAGGATCACTCGTCTGTTGTTAGGAATCTGAAAAAGAATTCAGATAAGCCGTTCACTAATGACATGCTGTTTGACACGATGTCGAGCGTTCTAGGCATTGAAAGCAAATTCAAAAATGACAACAATGATATTTCCTCCGAAAGCTACGGACGCACTATGAATGAATTGAAGACACTGCACGGCAGGAAATCTTTTGAGGAGAGAAAAGAATGAGGAAAGGGAAAATTACCTTAGGAGTCATAGCGATTCTGCTAGTTCTTGCTCTTGCTTTTGGTGCGTTGCGCAATTCTTATTATTTATGGCTGGTAGGCAAATTTCAGGATATTCCTGAAAAATTTTGGCTACATCGTGTGAACTCACCCTTAAAAATGAAAGAGTTTGCGGAGAAATACAGCGGTTTCGAAATGGATGCGCTCTACAACGAGAAAGACAGAATTTTCAATAACCCTCATGATGCAGGAGATGGTCAAGTTCCTTTATCTGAAACGCTGAAGTTTCTTAAGCCATCAAAGGGAGCTTGGTTTGATGTTAAGAACTTAACTGAAGCAAATAGCTTTAACGCAGAGGAAGACCTTTCAAAAATTGTCAAGGAGGCCGGTATTGATAAGAATAAATGCATTGTGGAGAGCCATTGCGTTCCATGTCTTAATTTCTTTGCTTCAAAAGGATGGAAAACAGCTTTTTATCTGATCGGTGAAGGAAAGCGCCTGGAAGATGTAAAAACACAAATTTATGAAGCATATAAATCAAACTGCAAATACCTTTCTATGGACGGTCATATGTATGAGCTTGTTAAAAAGAATGACCTTCTGAAGAATAAGAAGTATTTAGTTTGGTATTACTGGGAACCTTGGTACAAGGTGAACAACGAAAAAATGTACCAGGATGCTGTGAAAAATAAGGATGTTGAAGTTATTCTCGTTAAGGAAAGAGGACATTTTCACAGGTGAATAAAAGAAGCATCAAGGTGCCGGATCCAAATAGCATCTAGGTTGTTTTCTCCCCAATAAGTGTCGGAGGTATTTTTCATAAGTTGTAAGATGCCCATCGATCCTTTTCTGCCGTATTTCTACTCGAGAAATTGAGTCTAATGAGGAGTAACGCGTGAATGTCGTATTGGAAAAGCGACATTAAGTTGTTTTTCATGATTATTCTTCTGTTGAGACTCGCACTGTTCAAGTGCAGACTTGTATTCTCTGATAATATCCTCCGTATCTTCTCTCGGAATGGATATCCTGAGATTTACAAGGACAGCAGCTTCCGCTGTTACTGTGGACAAAAGACATGTTCGGAATTAAAAAAGAAATTCAAAATTTCAGCAGGCTGGAAATCATTTTCTTGTTTGCTTTTTCCCTTTTTATTTTTTTTCAGTGTTTATCAATTGCTGTTGCGAATATTTTCTTAGGAATTTCCATTTTTTTTGCGATTCTTGTTTTGGCAAAAAGAATAAAAGAAAAAAAGATTAATGATATTTATTTAAAAATTAAAAATAATCGAACTTGGTTTCTGATATTTGGCTTTTTCTGGGCAATAATGCTGCTTTCTGCTCTGTTTAGTGGTGAGCCTATAGAAGGCGCTAAAGTATTTTTTAATACCTACGTGTTTAGAACCTTTCCATTTTTTTTCATTCTTCTGTTCTTTGATAAACCTAAATTAGTATTTATTTTTCTAATAATAAGTATTATCTCTTGTGCGCTTGATGTGATCGGAGGGTATATTATTGCGCCGGCCGGAGCAGTGAGACTTAAAGGGCTATTTGGCCACATGATGACCTTGGCGGGTTTTCTTTGTGTGTCTCTTCCGTTGTGTTTATCTCTAATTCTGAATAGAGCTCAAAAATTACCATTCCTAATATTCAACTTAGTTCTATTTTCTATCCTTGCAGTAGGTCTGATGCTAAATGCGACAAGGGGAGCATGGCTTGGAGTAATACCAGCGCTCTTTTTGGTTGGGATGTGGTTTTCTCTCAAATCCGTCAAAAAAACCATGGCATTTATTGTGATCGCCGCGATCTGTGCATCTTTATTTTGTTCGCTTGATCAGGTTCAAAGACGAGTAGATACAATCACAGATATGGCCTATCAATCCAATTCTGAGCGCTTGCTGATGTGGAAGAGCGCCACTAACATGTTCTTAGATCATCCGGTCTTAGGGGTCGGAGTTGGCCAATATGCGGATAAATATCAAAAAGAATACATTCTTCCTGAAGCGAAAGAGAGAAGACAAAAGCATGCGCACAGCAATATTTTTCAGATGCTTGGACAAAGTGGAGCTATTGGGCTGATTTCTTTTGTTCTCCTATTTGGATATATCTTTTGGTTTGGCTTTAAGAGCATGTGGAGGAATAAAAATCTTTATGGGATGCTCATTGTCTCAGTATCAATGTCTTTCTTTCTTCAAGGTTTAACTGAATTTAATTTTGGTAATTCTGCTGTTGTGAAATTTTACTGGGTAGCTCTCGCTTCGCTTATTGTGCTCTCGCGTATTAAAGATATGAAAAATAATGAGGCGCGGCCTGCCTAAGAACTTTTAAATGTTTTTTCGCAACGCATTTGTTGAGTTCTGACGGGCAGTCTAACTGCCCGCTCTCCGGTTTACGAATCTTCTTTTTTGGGCGTCACAACAACATCATTTTCAATTGAGTTTCGTGACAGCTTTTCCAAGACGGCCTTGGTCGCTTTAGTTGGGTGATTAGAGGAATCAACTGTAGCAGTGATTGACAGCCAGGTTTTACTCATGGCGATTCCCACTGCGATCACAACCGGACCGAGGATAATGCCCATGAAGCCGAAGGCAATGATGCCGCCGAAAACGCCTAAATAGATCAAAGAAAGCGGCAGCGAAGCGCCCTTTGAAATGAGAAGCGGCTTCAGGAAATTATCAACGCTCGATACGGCAAGAGAGCCCCAGAGCACCAGAAAGATCGCCATTCCGACCTCTCCTTTGTAGTAAAGCCAGCAGGCAGCCGGTCCCCAAACAAGAGGAGGTCCGATCGGTACGGCAGATAGCACGAACACAGCAATGCCCAGAGTCAATGCACCGGGAACTCCGGCAATCCAAAAGCCGATTAACGCAACAATCCCTTGGCCTGCTGCGCTGCCGACAATGCCGAACACAACACTTCTGGTAGTGTTGACGATAATATTTCGAACTTCTACAGCAATGTTTCCGCTCATGCGTGTCAGAAGCGCCAGGCACTTCTGGGACAAATATTCACCGTCGCGGTAGAAGAAGAAAATTACAAACAGCATTAAGAAGAGCTGGAAGAGGCCGTCTCCCAACATAACCGCGCCCGCAAGCGCTGCACGGCTAACCGGGTCAAAAAGCTTTTGAGCTAGCGCAGTAAGGTCCTCTTTACTGCCAAGCAAATCATGAGCCTGATCAAAGATCCAATTGCCAATCAGCGGTATCTCTTTGATTTGCTCGGGGATGTTAAAACCGGAGGCAATCCAATCACGGATATAACGAATGAGTGTCGGAATTTCCTGCGCGGAAACAAGAGAAAGAGCCGCGATCGGAAGTACGATCAAAACAGCGAGCAAGCCCACGATAATGCAGGTTGCCAACAGATTACGTCCGCCTACAGCTGAGCGAATTCGTTTGAATAAGGGCCACGAGACCATTGCGATAACTGCCGCAACGGAAATTGCCGTAGCGAAAGGCCAAACGACCAACACGCATCCAATTGCGATGAAGGATCCAAATAAGAATCGCACAACAAAATCGGCGCGATCCATGAATGATGGCAGTTTCATATCTGATCTGATGTCTTAACTGCTTCCAATATTAATTCAAATTCATTGAAGATCACGTCCTTTCCCCAACAATGAGCAGAAAAATTGAGATATTTAATCCTGATTACGGGTCTTAGTCAGAGGATTCAGCCGCATTGTTAAGACAGGTCTTTCCCCAGCTGCAAAGGGCTTGAAGTATCGGTTCCAGCGACTTTCCTTTCGTTGTGAGGGAATATTCTACTTTCGGAGGAACAACCGCATAGACCTGACGGAGGACCAAACCATCCTGTTCCAACTCACGAAGCTGCTGCGTCAGCATCTTAGGCGTCGCTTTGGGTACTTGCTTACGAAGCTCAGAAAATCTCAGCGTTCTATTCATGAGCTTCCATAAAATTAGTGCCTTGTATTTTCCTCCGATGAGATTCAATGAGGTCTCTATGGGGCATGGGCAGCGGCAGTCATCTTGATTGGCAGATGAATGATTATCTTTCATGGTATCTTTTATATACTAATATACAAAACAGTTAGTTCTTGCTAATAAGATAATAATACGTAAAATAATACCGCTACGCAAGGAAATAATATGCAGAAAAAGAATTTTGATGTGACTGGGATGAGCTGCTCGGCCTGCTCAGCCAGAGTTGAGAAGGCGGTCTCTTCCATACCCGGGGTTGACAATGTGAATGTCAATCTCCTGAAAAACAGTATGACCGTCGAGTTTGACGACGCAAAGACAAATGTCGGGGAGATCGTCAAAGCGGTAACGGACGCCGGCTATGGCGCGTCGGAAAGGAGTGAAGATAAAGGAGGTTCGGTTCAAACAGCGGATCCTGCGCTTGAGGCTAAAAAGGCTTCCGAAGAAATGAAGTTTAGGCTTTGGGTATCCTTGATTTTTGCCGGAATTCTTATGATTTTGGCAATGGGACCAATGCTCGGGATGCCTTTGCCTGAGATTCTCAGCGGAACAAAGAATGCACCGATAAACGCTCTGACCCAGTTTTTGCTTACGCTTCCGGTCATTTTTGTGAACTTTAAGTATTTCCGAAACGGTTTTAAGTCCCTTTGGCATCGGGCGCCAAATATGGATTCTCTGGTGGCGATCGGCTCAGCCGCCTCTGTCTTATTCGGACTGTTTGCCCTTTACATGATGCTTTGGGCACTTGCCCAAGGAAATGAGAAACAGCTTGCGCATTATGCACATAATCTGTACTTTGACTCAGCCGCAATGATATTGGCACTTATCACATTGGGCAAATATTTTGAGTCGAGAGCAAAGCACAAGACGACGGATGCGATCTCCAAATTGATGGCCTTGGTTCCGGAAAATGCGTTGGTCGAAAGAGACGGTAAGCAGGAAGTTGTGCCTTTGGAGCAAATCGCTGTAGGAGATTTGGTTCTTTTAAAAACCGGTTCAAGGGTTCCGGTTGACGGTGTTGTAGAGGACGGAAGCGGGACAGTAGATGAATCTTCCCTGACGGGAGAGAGTGTTCCGGTAGAAAAAACGGTTGGTTCTCAAATGTCGGCTTCTACGCTTCTGACGAGCGGTTATATCAAAATGAAGGCCACTCGAGTAGGCGGAGATACTGCTCTGGCTCAGATCATTAAACTTGTTGATGAAGCAACATCAACAAAACCGCCGGTTGCAAGACTCGCTGATAAAATCAGCGGCATCTTTGTTCCAACGGTGATCTCGATCGCAATTGCAGCTTCCCTGGTTTGGCTGATGCTTGGATATTCGTGGGAATTCGCGCTGATGATCGGCGTTTCAGTTCTTGTGATCTCTTGTCCATGCGCATTGGGTTTGGCGACTCCGACAGCAATCATGGTTGGAAGCGGTCGAGGCGCACAGAACGGAATCCTTTTCCGCTCGGCAGAAGCTATTGAAACAACCGAAAAAGTCAATGTTATTGTGCTTGACAAGACAGGAACGGTCACCAGCGGAAAACCTGCACTAACAGATGTTGTCAGTTTCAGTCTTCCCCCCAAGGAACTCTTGAGTCTCGTCGCCTCTGTGGAAAATAAGTCGGAGCATCCGCTTGCGGCAGCTGTCGTTGATGGAGCAAAGTCCTTAGAAGTGCCGCTTCGGGAGGCTTCAAACTTCACGCAAAATCTGGGTAATGTGTCTGCTCAGGTAATTGGGAAAAATGTGAAAATCGGCAATAAGAGCGTTGTTGTCGGTGAGTTGCCTGAACAAGTTCGTGAATTAGCGGATCAATTAGCGGATCAAGGTAAAACTCCGCTTTATGTTCTGCTGGACGGAAAACTTTCCGGTTTGATCGCGGCTGCTGATCCTGTGCGAGCTGACAGCAAAGACGCAGTTCAAGCGATGCTCAAGCAGGACAAAGAAGTTTGGATGCTGACAGGGGACAATATTAAGACAGCGCAAGCTGTGGCCGCACAAGTCGGTATCAAAAATATTCGTGCAGAAGTTAAACCCGCAGAAAAAGAGGCTCTTGTCCGTGAACTTCAGGAAGCCGGAAAGAAGGTCATGATGGTTGGGGACGGAATTAACGATGCGCCGTCTCTTGCAAGAGCGGATGTTGGAGCGGCAATCGGCGCCGGTACAGATGTAGCGATTGAAGCGGCTGATATCGTGATCATGAAGAGCCGCCTTTCTGATGTTGTCAATGCCGGAGCGCTCTCACACTCCTGTATGAACAACATTCGTGAAAATCTATTCTGGGCATTTATTTACAACATCATCGGCATTCCGGTTGCCGCAGGTGTCTTTTATACAGTTTTTGAATGGGTGCTTAACCCGATGATTGCAGCAGCCGCCATGAGCATGAGCTCGGTGAGTGTGGTTTCTAATGCACTGAGACTGCGTCGCTGGCGTCCTGTACTTTCGGGAGCAATGGATAATGAAAATCAGAGAATGGAACCTAAACTTATGAACTTAGCCATCGAGAAAACCGCTGCAGAAACGCCTAAGTATGAATACAAGATTTATATCTCCGGCATGATGTGCCAGCATTGTGTAAAAGCAGTAACCGGCATGATTACCGGATTGCCCGGAGTTATCGACTGCAAAGTCGATTTAGAGAAGGGGACTGCAGATGTACAAAGCTCAGCCCCGATCGACGAGGCAAAATTAAAATCATTGATCGAGGAAGACGGCTACAAATTAGAGTCGATTGAATGTATTTCAACGCCTGGGCAGACAAAGGGTTTTAATTATTTACTTGGGATCGAAGGCATAATGTGCTGTCATTGCGTTAAGTCGGTAACTAAGAAACTATCAGGACTTGACGGGGTAGTTCATTGCGAGGTGTCTTTGGAGAATAAATCTGCACAGGTTGAATCTTCTAAGCCGATTACGGAATCAGAATTTCAGCAAGCGATAGAGGAGGAAGGCTATGAGCTGACAGAGGCAAGAGAGGCGTAAGTCATCAAAATGTAGAGTCTCGGAGGGAAAACGGTCATTTCCCATTACTTTTATAATCAGCGGCTTTTGTAGTTTGATGTAGTCCCGATGAAAAAAATATTACTGTTTTTCGCTCTTCTTTCCTGCTGTTCTTCTGTAGCTTTTAGCGCGGCTAACAACAAAGGAAATTATTCAATTGACAGCTTTAATAAAGCCAAGAAGCTGCTCGAACGAAATGTCGTTTACGATCAAAGGACAACGATATATTGCGGAGTAAAGTTCGATGAACATAAAAATACAATACTCCCATCCGGCTTTGAATCACCGGTTCATCCTAAGCGGGCAGGAAAAATTGAATGGGAACATGTTGTCCCTGCAGAAAATCTCGGTCAGACGTTTTCGGAGTGGCGCAGCGGACATCCTGACTGCGTGGACAGCAAAGGGAAATCCTTTAAGGGCCGCAAATGCGCAGAAAAGGTAAACAAAGAGTTCCGTTACATGCAGAGCGATATGTACAACCTTTATCCTGCGGTTGGTTCTGTGAACGCGGATAGAGGTAATAAAAACTTTGAAGCAATGGCGAAGTCGGTTCCTTCCAAGTTTGGTGTTTGCGAAATGAAGATTGTGGGCAACAAAGCGGAGCCGCCTGCGAGAGCCAAAGGTGCTGTCGCAAGAACTTATAAATATATGGAGTACGCCTACCCTCGATATCAAATGAGTTCGGCTCAGCGCAGACTGATGGACGCATGGGACAAGCAGTATCCCGTTGAACAGTGGGAATGCACGCGTGCACTCAGAATTGAAAGGCTTCAGAGAAACGAAAATCCGTTCGTCAAAGAAGCCTGTGTGAATAAGGGAATGTGGAGATAGAAAAAAGAAGCGGTGCCTCGGCACCGCTTCTTCTATGATGGATTAAATGGACTCAGTTTCCATGTTGATTGCGCCGCATGGACATTCCTGAGAACATACGCCGCAGCCCTTGCAATAGTCATAATTGAAAATGTAGGGCACGTTGTCGTCTCCGGTCTTGATGACCGCGTTATCCGGGCAGACACCATAGCAGTTATCGCACTGCAGGCAGTTGCCGCAAGACATGCAGCGACGAGCTTCAAAAAGCGCGTTTTCTTCAGTCAGACCGTGCTGGACTTCATCAAACGTGCTCTGTCGGCGAACCAAATCAAGCATCGGACGAACAGTCTTCGGGGCGTCCGAGTAGTACCAAGTATTCAGGTTCTTAAATTCAGCAACCTGTTTCTTCGGATGATCAACAGGTTCTTTGCCGTTCAGGAAGCAGTCAATCGCATAGGCCGCTTTATAGCCGTGACCGATAGCAACCGTTACGTTTCTGTCGCCGGGGACCATGTCGCCGCCCGCATAGATACCGGGAACGTTGGTACGCATGAAACGGTCAACCTGAACAACGCCTTTCTCGATATTAAGATTCGGAATCTTATCAATGAGACTCTGGTCAACGTTCTGACCAAGAGCGAGAACAACAGTATCGGCTTCAACCGTTTCGAATTCACCTGTCGGCTGCGGATTTCCGTTTTCATCAAGTTTCATCTTTTCAATCTTGATTTCTTTCGGATTCTCAGCTTCGGAAATTGTAGAAAGCCACTTCACAGAAACACCTTCCTGAAGGGCTTCTTCAACTTCGAAGTCATGCGCAGGCATCTTGTCGCGTGTTCTGCGATAAATGATGAGCGGCTCTGCGCCAAGACGTTTTGCGGAGCGAGCAACGTCAATTGCCGTATTGCCGCCGCCGTAAACGACAACTCTGCGTCCAAGCAGCGGTTCTTCTTCGCCTTCCATGGAACGAAGAACAGAGACGGCATCCATCATGTGTTTCGCGTCACCGCCCGGAATGTAGGCATTCTTGGCCATACCGGCGCCGACACCGAGGAATACAGCGTCATAACCGAATTTTTCTTCCTCAATGCTCTTGACGGTGTAGTTGAGTTCAATCTTGACACCCAGTTCCGCGATTCGAGCGATTTCCTGATCGAGCACTCGGCGCGGCAGACGATACTTAGGAATACCGTAGCGCATCATGCCGCCAGCCTCAGGACTGCCTTCCTTAACAGTGACTTCATGACCTTTGAGTGCGAGCTGATAAGCCGCGGAAAGACCGGCAGGGCCGGATCCGACGATCAGAACTTTCTTACCGGTTTTCTTTGCGGGTTTCTCAAACTTATAGCCGTTTTCCAGAGCATTGTCGCCAAGGAAGCGTTCCACAGAATTGATACCGACGGACTCATCAAGCTGTCCGCGGTTGCAGGCACTTTCGCAGGAGTGATAACAGACACGACCCATGCAGGAAGGAAAAGGATTGCGTTTGACCAGATGGCGCCACGCTTTTTCATAATTTCCGCTTTCTGCGTAGAAAAGCCAGCCCTGAATATCTTCGCCTGCAGGACACTGTTTATTGCAGGGCGGCAGTTTGTGGACATAGGTCGGACGAAGTGTTCTCCAGCTGCCGGTTCTGTTTTCCAAAGAGGTTCCGACATCCAGCGTAATAGCAAATGGTTTCTTCATAAATGTAATTCCTCTTAGATTCGATCTGCGCGTTCGTCAGCCTGAACAGCAGGCGGAATAATTTCGGGTTCTTCTTCGCCGAGAAGACCGAATCTGCGGATGTTTCTCTCTGATATTGCCTGAATTCTTGTGAGGGCTTCGGTGTCGGCTTTAGCGCCGAACAGATGCGCATAGCGTTTCTGAAGCTTCATGTATTCTTCAACCGGGCGAAGTTGACGAATCTTATGAACGTTTGTGATTTCGCCGTATTCAGCTTCAAATACCGGGAAAAGGCCGGTTTCAGTGGCAAGACGGGCTAAACGTACCGTGTCGGAGGATTTGGCTCCCCAGCCCAGCGGGCAGGGAACCAGAACGTGCAGATAGCGCGCTCCGTGGAATGTCATCGCCTTTTCAACTTTTCTTTCCAGATCACGAAGATCAGCGATTGTGGCAGTTGCCACATAAGGAATGCCGTGAGCCATAGCGATCAGAGGAACATCCTTGCCCTGACCGAATGCGTTTCCGGGGTGGCTGCCGAGAATCTGAGTCGTGGCTGTGCGAACTGCGGGAGGTGTGGCAGAGGAGCGCTGAACACCGGTGTTCATGTAGCCTTCGTTGTCATAGCAGATGTACAGAACGTCGTCGTTGCGTTCGAACATACCGGACAGGCAGCCGAATCCGATATCTGTGGTACCGCCGTCACCGCCTTGAGCGATAACGCGGACCAGCGGTTTGCCTGTCTTTTTGGCTTTAACACGAGCGACAGCGGCCATACCTGTGCCGACGGCCGCAGTATTACCAAAAAGCGAATGGAACCAAGGCAGCTGCCAGCTGGTTTCCGGATAAGGAGTAGAGAACACTTCAAGACAGCCGGTAGCGTTGGCGGCGATCAGGCGGCCGTGAGTGGCGCGCATTGCGGCGTCAACTGCGTAGCGTGCGCCAAGCGCTTCTCCGCAGCCCTGACAGGCGCGATGGCCGGAGTTCAATGAGTTGTAACGTTCGATATTAGCCTGACCGCTTCGCTGATCAGGATTCAGGAGACGGTTGCCGACAGTGAACGTGCCTGTCTGATAAAACTTAATCTGATGCTCGGACATGACTTATACCTCTCCTTTATGGTGATCCGCAACTGCTCGAACAATCGCTTCGGCGGTTGGTCCGATGTGACGTTCTTCCTGCTCGTGTCTAAGCTGATCGTTAACAACTTTTTCTTCAAGATCCAAGAAACTTAGCTCGGGAAGCTCATTTCTAAGTGCGGCATCAAATACTTTGTGCAGGCTTCTCTTGTAGATCGGACGTCCACCGAGACCCGCGATAACACCGCAGATGTTAAGTTTGTCCAAACCTCTGGTAGAACGAATGATGTCGTCGGTTACAACGCCGCCGATGCCGACCTGAAGCGCTCGGTCAATAACAACCGCTGTTTTAACCTTTTCAAGAGCCGCGAAGACTTCCTGCTGCGGGAACGGGCGATAGGCTTTAATACCGAGAAGACCGACTTTCTTGCCGTCTTCACGCATTTCATCAATAACGTCTTTGATGGTTCCAATAGTGGAGCCAAGCGCGATAACCATGACCTCAGCGTCTTCTGCGCGATAAAGGTCGATGAGTCCGCCGGTTTTTCTTCCGATGATTTCTTCAAATTCTTTAGAAACACGGTCGATGACCTGCAGAGACTGCAGATGGTGCGCGTGTGCAAGATAGCGAACTTCAGTGAACGCTTCGGGTCCAACCATGGCGCCGATTGAAACCGGGTTTTCCGGGTCCAAACTCTGACGCGGATCGTAGGGCGGAAGGAATGCGTCAACCTGTTCCTGAGTCGGAATGTCCATTCTTTCGAACGCGTGTGTCAGCACGAAGCCGTCCATACAGACCATGACAGGAAGAGAAACTTCTTCAGCGATCTTGAAAGCCTGAATATGCAGATCCACCGCTTCCTGGTTGTCTTCAGCAAAGAGCTGAATCCATCCGCAGTCACGCTGGCTCAGAGAGTCGGAGTGGTCATTCCAAATATTGATCGGAGCTCCGATTGCTCGGGATGCGACAGTCATCACAATAGGGAGGCCGAGGCCGGAAGCGTTGTATACGGCCTCAGCCATGTACAGCAGACCCTGAGAAGCGGTAGCGGTATAAGCACGGCCGCCTGCGACAGAGCCGCCGATTGCGACACTCATAGCGGCGAATTCACTTTCCACGTTAATGAATTCGCAGTCTGTAAGTGTGCCTTTTTTGACCATGGCGCCCAGATTTTCAACGATATGTGTCTGGGGAGAAATAGGATAAGCACAGACGACTTCAGGACGGCAAAGCGCTACTGCTTCAGCTACGCCCAGTGAGCCTTCGATTTGTTTGAGCATTGAGGCTCTCCTTAAAAGTTTTTCTTAGCGTTAAGAACAAAATTGAAAGCGTCGGATGCGACATCGGCATTGGCCTGAGCAACCTTTCCTTTGTAGCGTGTCATGAACGCCTGCTGAACGCTTTCAAGCTTAAGTTTTCCGGTCAGAGCTGCAAAGCCCGCAAGCATCGCGGCGCCGGGAAGGGGACGTCCGATTCTTTCCATCGCGAACTTGGTGGCGGGCAGCGTAATGACATGTCCCTTGGGAAGACGATTCACAAGGTCGGCCAAACCGAGTTCTTCAGGTGTCTGAGAGCTGTTGAGAAGAACGTAGGCGTTTTCTGTGAGGCCGCTAAAGACGTTGACGCTTTCAAGCAGCGTACGGTCCTGGATAAGCACCGCATCCGGCTCAGTAATCGGTTCACGAAGACGGATCTGATGGTCGCTGACTCGAGCAAAGGCGACAACTGGAGCGCCGGTTCGTTCACTTCCGAAACTTGGGAAAGCCTGGGCGTAATGGCCCTCTGTAAAGGCTGCAAGAGAAAGCATTTCCGCACTCGTTACAACACCTTGGCCTCCTCGGCCGTGTAATCTGATCTGAAACACTTTTTTTCCTTATAACTAAGTTGTAAACAAGAGATCGAGCGATTAAGTCAGCGAGACTTTGATACGGCCGTCGACGGCAATGGGTTCACCATTCTTATCACTGATCATCAAGGGGTTGATATCTAATTCTTCAATGGAGGGATAGTCTTCAACAAGCTGAGAAAGTCTCATCAGTGTTTCCTCAACTTTGTCGATTTGAGCCGGAATAGCGCCTCGAGCTCCCTGCAGAAGTTTGTACGCTTTAACGGATGTAATCATGTCTTTTGCGTCTTCAGGCGTAAGCGGTGCAAGGCGGAAGGTGACATCTTTCATCACTTCGACAAACACGCCGCCAAGACCGAACATCATCATCGGGCCGTACTGAGGATCTTTAGCGCAGCCGCAGACCATTTCTCTGTCGCTCTTGACCATTTCCTGAACAATGACGCCTTCAAAACCCTCCATAAGACCTTTGGCTTCAAGCTTTGCCACCAGATCAGCGTATTCAGCTCTCAGCTGTTCAGCATCTTTAATTCCGACGCGAACACCGCCAACGTCTGTCTTATGGGAAATTTTCTTTGAGTTGAGCTTCATGACAACGGGATAACCGATTTCTTCAGCCAGTGCGACCGCTTCGTCGGCATTTTTCGCTTCGCCATCTTTACAGACCCGAATTCCGTAAGCAGAAAGAACCTGGAGGGATTCGCCGGTTGTCAACTGTTCGCGGTTTTCCGCGGCTGCGTCACTGAAAATCTTTGCGGCCTTCTCTGCGTCAACGTCAAAGCGCATCGGTGTCGTGATCGGACGCTCAATCCACTTTCTTTGCTGGTTGAGACGATTCAGACCCATGACCGCTTCTTCAGCAAACATAAAGAACGGTACGTTGACTTCCATATCGGAGAGTTTGGCGAAGAATTCGTTCTTTGTCATGAACACACCGAGAATCGGTTTGTTCGGATGCTGAGCTTTGATGTCCATAACCGCTTTGGCGACATCGATATCTTTTAGGCCAAGGAAGGGCAGGTAAATCACAATGACCATATCGACGCCGTCGTCAGAGAGTACTGTCTCGAGCGTTTGCTGATAATGGTCAAGAGGCGCTGAAGCAATCATGTCCACCGGGTTTTTAACAGAAGCCGCGGCCGGCAGGAAAGAGCGCAGTTTTTCTTTAGTCGCTTCGCTCAGTTCTGCCATCTGCATGCCGCATTCAACGACGGTGTCGGTCGCCATAATTCCGGGACCGCCGGAGTTGGTTACGATAGCGACTCTGTCGCCCTTAGGAATAGGGCAGTGGCTGAACACTTTAGCTGTATTAAATAGGTTCTGAAGCGTGAATTCGCGGATGACACCGGACTGCTTCAGCAAAGCGTCTGCCGCTTTGTCAGCACCGGCAAGCGAACCGGTGTGTGAAGAAGCAGCAGAAGCGCCTGCAGCCGAGCGGCCGGCTTTCAGTGCGAGAATCGGTTTTTTCTTTGTGGTGCTGGTTGCAAGCTTTCTGAATTTCTTAGGGTCCGCGATGGATTCCATATAGAGGAGAATCTGACGGACGTCATCCACATTTTCCCAGTATTCAATAGCAGAGTCAGCGTTTACGTCTGCCTGATTGCCAATAGAAATAAACTGGGCAAAGCCGAGATTCAGGTCTTTAAGAATATTGAGAATCCCGCCTCCGAGCGCACCTGACTGGGAGACAAAGCCGATATCTCCGCGTACGGGGAGCGACTCAGCAAAGCAGGCGTCAAGGCGAACTGCGGGGTCGGTATTCACAACGCCCAGGCAGTTGGGGCCAACCAGCGTCATGCCGTATTCGTGAATCTTTGCCGCAAGCTGCTTTTCAAGTTCGGCGCCGGCTGCTCCGGTCTCCTTAAAACCTGCACTGATCACTACGACGCCTTTGATGCCTTTCTGATGACACTGATCAATTACGGAGAGAACGTACTTCGCATTGATAACGATAAGCGCCATATCGATGTCATCGGCAACATCGAGAACGGATGGATAAGCTTTGAGTCCGTGAATTTCGGAGTCTTTCGGATTGATTGGATAAATTTTGCCCGTGTAGCCGTACTCGAGCAGACGTTTCATAATATCTGAACCGATTGTGTGTTCCTTGGTTGAGGCGCCGATGACCGCAATGCTGCGGGGACGCATAATCTTATCTAATCCGTGCATATATGACATCCGTTAAAAGGTTTGCATAACCTACTAATTTTAGGTCAGAAAAAGAGCTGATACCGTAGCGTGTTTAGAATTTTTTCACATTATGAAAAGCTATTCCAAAAACTTGATTCGCATTGTAGATAAGTGCGGATAAAAGGCAAGAGTTACAACTTTTTTAAACAAATTATTAACGGCAAAAAATGCTTTTCAAGTGAATCAAATAATGAGTAGACGGCCGAAGTGTTGTTAATACGCAAAAACTTGTTGTAATCCTAGAGAGTTACGCCTAAGACGCTCAAATCAGCGTAATATATTACTGTTATATGAATGTCAACTCGGTTTACATAGGAGAGACCAATGAACAAGACAGAAATGATTGACGCAGTTGCCAAAGTGACAGGTGTCACAAAAGCAGATGTCGCCAAAGTCATCAACGCCTACACCGATGAAATCGTCAAAGCAGTTGCTGCCGGCGACGATTACGTTACAGTTGGCTTCGGCAAGTTCTATCAGTCCGAACGTCAGGCTCGTACCGGCCGCAACCCTTCAACCGGCGCCGAGATCAAGATCCCTGCCGCTAAAGTCCCGAAGTTCTCTGCCGGTAAAGCTTTCAAAGACGCTGTCAACGCTCCGAAGAAAGCTGCAAAGGGTGCACGCAAAGCTAAGAAATAATTAGCTTGTTTCGCATTCAGAGAAAGCCTCCTTTGTTTGGGAGGCTTTTCTGTTTATAGTTACTAAGATATTTGCATCGGTGTTTAGTGATGCGCAGAAGTATCATATCTAGGATGATCTAATGAAGATTTGTTTTGTGAACCTTGCTTCGGGGTATAGCGGAGGCGAAAATCAAACATTTTTGCTGGCCCGGGAATTGAAGAGGGTAAATATTGATTTAGTTGCAGTGACTCATCCTAGAAGTCCGTTAACATCAAAATTAGAACAGATTGGCGTAGAAGTTGTTAAGACGACAAATTTTTTCCGAGGACATAACGCTCCTCTCCTTAAAGATGTTTCTTTGCTGCATGTTCACGACGGACGCGGGGTTCACTGGGCCTCTGTCCATAATATGCTCCGAGGTACCCCGTTTATCATCACGAGACGAATTGACAATAATATAAGTGAGAGATTTCTAACGAAATTAAGCTATGAAAGGGCTTCCTTGCTTGTTGGAATTTCGCGAAAAATCTGCAGTGTATTAAAAGAATATCTTCCGCAAAAAGATGTTGAGCTTATACCGTCTTCGCCGGTTTCATATGAGCTTGAGGAGCAGGCTGTCAATGGAATAAGAGCGCAATATCAGGGGAAGTTTTTAGTTGTTCAGGCGGCAACTCTTCTAGAGCATAAAGGTTTTGATATCTCGATCAGCGCAGCGCGGGAGTTGGAGAATGAAGATGTCCAATTTTTATTTCTCGGAGACGGGCCGTATAAAACTCAATTGACGGCCCTTGCAAAGGGATGCTCCAATGTTCAATTCTTAGGAAAGCGCTCAGACATGGGGAATTGGTTTAATGTGGCGGATTGCTTGATTCTGCCGTCCCGTAATGAAGGGTTGGGCAGCGTTCTATTGGAGGCTATGCAGGCGGGAACGCCTGTTATTGGAGCTAATGTCGGCGGTATCCCGGATGTTATTAAAGATAGAACGACAGGTCTTTTGATCCCGCCGAATTCTCCGCGAGCTCTTGCTGATGCGATTCTTCTAGAAAAAAATGATGAAGGACTAAAAAAGCAAATGGTCGAAAATGCCCGTCTTTTTGTTCGATCTATTGCAATTGAGCAAACCGCACCTAAATACTTGGCAATATATGAACGCGTGCTGGGTTACAACTGATTGTACTAATTATTTTTTTTTGGCTCAGTACTCATATTATTTTGGATCTCGTAGGCTCGCGCATATTTACAGAACGTCCCATAAGAAGAGGTAAGCGAGATAATTAGTCCTGCCCAGCCGTCAAGGAGCCCAAGCTTGAGAAAGTAGTGCCTAAGGAATCTGCCGCTTCCGTGCAGCAAAGCAGAACCCATAGTTATCTTCTTATTTTTTTTTGCTAACTCATTTGCGCCTATTTCGGCGTATTTCTGTGATTTTACAAAATAACTTTTGAGATCTTTGAATGAATAATGAAGAAAGGGTTCATTGAGATACCCAAGAGGTCCGTCTACGATGAGGCCCTCATGGACGTTTTTGTCGTCATAGATCGCATGCTTTTTGCTAAACGCAACAGGATGTCGATAATCCGGATACCAGCCTGAGTGTTTAATTTTCTTTCCTAGAAGAAAATTTTGTCTCGGAGCTTTAATTGCGGCGTATTTTCCGGAAGCGATAGCTGCACTTAATTCTTTAGATAGAGCTTCAGTACAAATTTCATCTGCATCGAAACATACAATCCAATCCGCCTCAATTGTTCGGATGATTTCGTTTCTTGTTTTTCCGAACCCTTGAAAAGGTATATTTACAACCCGTGCGCCCGCTTCAAGGGCCTTTTCTTTGGTTTTGTCCGTTGAGCCTGTATCGGCGACGACAACGTCGTCGCACCAAGCTAGGTTTCTAACACAGGCCTGAATGGTTGACTCCTCATTCTTAGCCATTATGTAGGCAGTGACTTTCATCTCTTTCTCAGTTGTTATGAAAGATATCTCTAGTGAAGACCTTATCTTTTACATCTTCTAAATCTTTAGAAAACCGATTAGCTATGATTAAGTCTGTTTTTTCTTTAAATTGGTTTAAATCAGAGATCACCGGGATTCCTTTAAAAGAGCTTCCCTGGTAGGACGGTTCATAAATTATTAGATCCTTGCCCTTGTTCGTCAGTTCCTCGATTATGTCTTGAATTGCGGAATCCCTGAAATTATCGGAGCCGCTCTTCATTATTAGTCTGAAAATCCCAATCGTATTAGCAGACTTGGAGGCAACTAGGTCGCTAATGAAGTTCTTGCGAATTTTGTTTGATTCAACAATTGCTCGGATCAAAGTCTGAGGAACACCCGCAAAGTTTGCCAGAAGCTGCTTTGTATCTTTTGGGAGACAGTAACCACCGTAGCCGAAGGAGGGATTACAGTAGTGATCTCCAATTCTAGGGTCGAGACAAACACCTTTGATTATTTCGTCAGAGCTGAGTTTCTTGGCCAGGGCATAACTGTCGAGTTCGTTGAAAAAAGCGACTCTCATTGCAAGGTAGGTGTTGGAGAAGAGCTTGATTGCCTCCGCTTCCGTTGAAGAGGCGTAAAGAATGGGAACATCTTTATCCAAAGCGCCTTCTTTTAACAGAGACGCAAATTCTTTTGCTTTATCTGAAAAGTCTCCGATGACGATACGAGAAGGATGCAGATTGTCGTACAACGCTTTTCCCTCTCTGAGAAATTCAGGGATAAAGATTACATTTTTATATCCGCGTTTCTTTAACCCTTCGGTATAGCCGACCGGAACTGTGGATTTAATAACAACGGTAGTGTTTGGATTGATGGCTTTAACTTGATCCAGGACCGTTTCAACGCTTGAAGTGTCAAATTTATTAGTTTCAGGATCATAATTGGTGGGAGTACAGATAACGACGAAATCCGCAGTTTTTACCGATTCGCTGGCGTCAGTTGTCGCCCATAAATTTAATTTTTTGTTTTTTAAGTAATCCTGAATTTCTTTATCTTCAATTGGGCTCTTTTTATTGTTAATCAGTTGAACTTTGCTATCGACAATATCAACGGCAACTACATGATTGTGCTGCGCAAGAAGAACTGCGTTGGAAAGTCCAACATATCCAGTTCCAAATATCACAATGTTTTTCATCATCTAACCCAATACAGTCTTTTTAGCCTGAGGCATTTGTCTTAAAGGAGAAATCCGCTTTCGCGCGGCTTCAGCTATATCCAGCAGATCAAAAAAGGAATGGTCTTCCCTACAAATCACTATTCGTGCTGAAAGCCAATTTCGTCCCGTCAGATTTTAGAATATATTATTTAAAGAGTCTGAGAAAAGTTATTAGTTAATTTGAACCGAAAGCAGGCTGTGATTTCTGCCGGATTTTCAGACAACACTTTAATTAATAGAAAAACACATTGACAGCAGAGGGCTTAATTACATGCAAATAAAAGTACAATTAACTGTTTTATTTTTAAGTGCTGTGGTCAATAGTCCGGCTGCATATGCTTGTTTTTAGTCATTGTAAGGTAAAACAATCAGCAATACTTTTAAACCAACTCTTCAAAATTCTGGTGCGAGCTTTTTCCAAAGAGACAGAGCAAGTTTATTAGAGAAGATTCTATAAGATGAAATCCACAAAACATCTCTCCGGAAGTAGTAGGCCCTTTCTCCTACTTTTGCTGAATTCTATTTTTATTGCGATTATTTCTATCGCCTTAGGGGCTGTTTTGATCAACGCTTTAGGTCTTTGCGCTGCATGGAGTTGGTTTCAAAAACTGCTCTTTGCGGCTTTTACCGGTGGAGCTTATTTTGTCTATTCCCTTGTTATCGTCGGATTGTTATTTTTACTTCTGAAGCTCTTTCGTTTGAATTATCTTATTCCGATGGCGGCAGCACTATTCGATTTTTTAGTTATCGTATACCTTGCCGCAGATACATTTGTTTATCCGATGTACCGGACCCATCTGAATCTGGCGATGCTTCAAATGACCTTCCTTGGAGGGGGAAGAATTGTGAGCTTTTCTCTTCCGATGATCGTTGAAATTATTGGTTATCTTGTAGTTATTTCAACAGTTATTGCATTGTTTTTTAAGGCTGCGAGGAGAGTGTCAGGGGTCAAAATAGTTGGAATTATTTCCCTGGTTTGTTTACTCGGCTTTATTTGGGCAAATGTTTATTACGCCTGGGGGTTCGTCCATTTTGATACTCGAGTTACGACAGTTCCCGAGAAAATTCCCTTAGCTCGGCCTCTGAGAATGAACAATGTTTTTATAAAGCTCGGCCTTGTTAATAGAGATGCTATTAATGCAAATTCCCAGAAAATTCAAGCAGACGGTTCTTCGGATATGAAATATCCGCTGGAACCTCTTACATGCCATGGAGGCAAACGCTACAACATATTATTTCTTTTTGTCGACACGCTTCGGTATGACATGCTGACGGCGGATGTTATGCCTAATACCTATGCGTTCTCAAAGAAGAACATTACTTTCACGAATCATTATTCCAACGGCAACAATACACGGCATGGTATTTTCTCTCTATTTACCGGACTGCCCGGAAGCTATTGGAAGAAAGCACTGACCGGGTCAACTCCCGGAATCCTTATCACCGCTCTGCAGGATGCTCATTACAACATCGGAATATTTGCAGGGGCTCCGTTGGATATGCCGGAATTCCATAAAACCATCTTTTCCTCTATTAAGGGTTTGCGCATCGATCCGAGAGGAGACAATTCAGTCGAATCAGATAAGTTTGCCGTAGAGGATTTTGAAAAGTGGCAGCAATCAATCAAGAACGGAGAACCTTTTTTCGGCTTTATCTTCTTAGATTCAGTGCACGCTTATGATTTTCCAAGAGAGCCAAAGTATGAGGTGTTTAAGCCCTATTGGAAGAACGTCAATCATTTAGAACTGTCTAATTCTTTTGATCCCGCACCGTATTTAGCTCGATATAAGAACGCGGTTCGCTATGCGGACGATCAGATTGAAAATGTCTTGAAGTTCCTTGAAGAAAAGAAACTAATGGACAATACTATTGTCGTTATTAGTTCGGATCACGGAGACGAATTTAACGATAACAAACTGAATTATTGGAGCCATGGTGGAAACTTTACGGATCCTCAGGTCAAGGTGCCTTTAGTCATTCATTGGCCGGGGAAAGAAGCCAGAGAGGTAAATTACCTAACATCACATCTTGATTTGGTTCCGACAATTCTTCCGGAGGTTTTGGGCTGTACAAATCCAACAAAAGACTACTCTGTAGGACAGTCGATTTGGGAGCCTGAGAACAGAAGAGATTGGGTATACGTTAGCGGTTACAGCCTTGACGGATTTGTTGAACCCGATCGGATTGTTCTTATTAATCGAGCCGGAATGCTGGAACACTTAGACAAAACCTTCAGACCCGCTCCCGACAAAGATATACCGAATTACATGCCGGAAGTGTTAGAGGAGCTAAGGCGCTATTCCAAGTAGCAGACACCGACATTGAAGTGAAGTTCTATGTTGGAATTAGACAGAGAGTTGCGCCTTAAAAGAAGCGACGGAAATAGTGAACTAGTTTAAAGGCAGGTTGTTGATCTATGATGCTGTGTCCTTTATTGGACGTTGTTATTGAATATGCGAGGGGGCTCCTAAAATCTCGAGAGACTGCATGGCAGCCAATGCGCTTATTTAAAGACCTTGATACAACCGGAAGATTTTAGAAAAGTTATTGAACAATGTTGTAGAGGCTGAGTGCGGGGCGCCCTCTATTGAACTTTTAATACTGAGAAATATATGGTTTGGCAGACTAAAGTCAAAAAAGCTTGTTTATTTTTTTTGATAGGGCTTGTAATCCTGTCTTTGTACCGTTTTGTTTTCTTTATTTTTTATTCCTCAGGTAATCCGAATATCACCTTAATGGATTTCCTTCCTGCGGTTTGGACGGGAATAAGAGTTGATGCTAAATGGCTTGGCTTAGCCCTAATCCCAGCTTGGTTGGCACTTATCCTTTCCTGTTGGATCAGATCCTTCTACATCATTTCATGCGTACTTGCCGGCATCGGATATTTCCTGTTGATTCTTCTGGACGCCGGGAATTTTGGTTTTTACGGATTCTATAAGACTCCGATCAGCGCTCTGGTTTACGGATTGCTTCAAGATGATACTAAGGCGATTATCGAAACGATATGGGAAGATTGGCCTGTAGTTAGTTATTTAATCGTTATATTGGTTTCCGTGGCGATTCCTTTCTTGTGCTGCCGCATGGTTAAAAGTCCGAAAACCTGTTCACCAATGGGTAGGGGCAGGGCGTTTGTTTTGGGCTTGTGTATTACTCTTGTATTAGCAGTTATTGTTCGGGGATCTTTGACGAAGTTTCCTTTACGCCAAGAGGACTTTTCTGTAAGCAAAATAAGCCTGATTAATTCCTGCGTACCCAATGGAGCTGCGGCATTATATGAAGCAACAAAAGCTTGGAAAAATACACAGATCGCAGGCGATCCAAATCAGGCTCTGCATAAGTTTGGTTATACCTCAAGAGAGGAAGCGGAGAAGAAGCTGACACCCGCATCAAAAGAACCAGTCGCCCCTTCTGATAAGCCTAATGTTGTTTTTGCTGTTATGGAATCGATGAGCGCAGACATCTTTCTTTCTCATAATCCGTCGAAAGGCAACAATACACTAGGAAGTTTGGAAGAAGCATTATCGTCTGCAGTGGTATTTAAGAAGGCCGTCAGTATCATGAACGGGACCTTCCCTTCTTTAGAAGGAGTTATTTTTGACACACCTATCACGCCTATTTCACAAGGTATTTACGGAAGAAACAAATTAACTTTTTCTCAGATTTTTGACTTCAAGAAGGCGGGGTATAAGACAATATTTCTTACAGGTTCTCCAGAGTCATGGCGACAAATTAACGAAACCTTTAGAAATTTCGGATTCGATGAAGTCATAGGAAGTGCAGCTATATCCGATAAGTTTCCTGAGGCCGAACTTGGCCCTTGGGGAATTGGGGATAAGTGGATGTTCAAGTATGCTGAGGATATTCTCGATAAAGCGGAAAAAGACAAACAGCATGTATTCATCATGATGCTGTCCACCACGAATCATCCGCCTTTCAAAGTCCCAGATAATGAAATAGTGCAGGCGACTAATTTCAGTGTTCTTCCTGATTACGTTAAGAAAGATTCCTCTGAAGAACAAAACAATTTGCTTTTGCAGACGTATCAGTATGCGGCTGACAACTTAGGAAAATTTGTCTTGAATTTAGACAAAAACGGCTGGCTGAAAAATACAGTTGTCGCAGCTACGGGTGATCATAATGCTCGTTTGAAATATATTGTAGAAGGTAACTGGCACCATGTTTATGGAGTTCCGATTATCTTCTGGATTCCTAATGCGGGAACAAGACAGCTTGCGAACACGGATAAATGGGCTTCGCATAGAGACATAATTCCAACGCTTCTTTCTGTGGCTACGGGTGCAAAATCGGGGATCAGTAAGGGAAGAAATCTTTTTGCAAAAGAGAAAATACCTGATGGCGCAGTTTCCTTCATATCCTGGGATAACAATGGATTTACGATAGGGGATGCCGGTCTCGTGACCTTAAAAGGCGGCAATTCTTACGATTGCTACAAATGGCATGGGGATACTTTACAAAGGTCTGACTCCTGCACTAATGAACAGATTGAGATGGGCGAGATTGCACGTGCTCAGAGAGCGCTTAGTGAACTGATCGTAAGAGAAGGTTTAATAGCGAAATGAGAAATGGACAATGATTTTGAGTCGGTTGTCATTGGCGATATATGTATGACAGAAACCCCAAAGGGAGAGGTTTTTACACTAAATCTCTGACAGCTAATTGTTTGGGGATAAGTTTTTAACAAAGATGGTTTGGATGTATAGTCCCGCAGGGATTCATATACAATCTGAGCAAGACTAATCATTGCCCTTCCAAGAGTTGAGGTGCGAGAGTTGGAGGACTGAAATTTCTAATGCCGACAAATTAGGTAATGGCGGCTTAATCGGGCTTTATTTGCTCGGCGCTGTTGCAATAGGTTTAATTTTTTCCTCCTGCTGTCTCGGTTTAGTCAGAGGCTTGCAGATCTCTGTCTTTTTTCTGCCGTTTGTCTTTCTCACTGCTCTTTTAAGAAGAAAGGTCCATCGCATACTCAGTTTTATTGCTGCAGTCGTTCTGTCGTTTATTGTTTTTTCTTATTGCGGATTGCAGGGATATTTCTACGAGAACTATGATGCAAGTCTTACTTCGAGGTTCATCGTGGAGTCCATCTCAAACACGAATCAAAAAGAAGCATCAGACTACATTCAAACGAGTCTGCAGGATATTGTTCTTTGGACTTGCCTTGCCATTTTTGCGTACGCTGTTTATGTATATGCTTTGGTTAAATTGCTTGCTGCAAAGCCTGTCGTTTCCAAAATATTAGACGGAGTCGCGTTTCTTCTTCTGCTTCTTTTCTGCTTCTCCTTTTACCAGGATGCATGGCGCAACAGGTTTCCAATCTGCGTGTATATGGACTTGTATCACCAGTTAAGCATTCAAAAAGATTTCTGGGCAAATATTGAAAAGGAAAACGAAAAGTACCTTAACACCGCAGAAAAATACATTACCCAAGCCGGAGATAAGCCGCAGACGATTGTCTTAGTAATAGGCGAAAGCATGAACCGCGAAGACATGAGTTTGTACGGCTACTCCAGAAAGACAACGCCTCGTTTAGAGGAGATTGATAAAAACGAGAGAAATTTCCTCAAAGCAAAAATCGCGTACTCCACTCGATTCAGTACGGTAGCGGCATTTAATACGATGCTTGAGTTCGATCCTGCGCCTTTGCCTGGACACGGTCATGTCCTGGCATTTTTTAAGAAAGCCGGATTTCATATTGTATGGATCAGTAATCAGGAGGATACGGCGATACATGCGGAATATCAGACTTTTTCCGATGAGAACGTCAGTTTGAACAGAAAAGGCGGCCGCTCAAGCGCTTCTATGGATGAAAAAGTGCTTCCGGAATTGGCGTCAGCACTGGAAAAAGCACATGGAAAAACACTTATCATTGTGCATTTAATCGGACTTCATCCTCATTTTTCCCTGAGATATCCACATGATCTCAAACCTAATTGGGACGAAAATGATGAAGTAAAGCAGATGCTGAAAAATAACGGTCAAAGCCTGAGAAATCAGCTTCTGAAAAGTCAATATGATCTGGCAATGCTATATCAGGATACGATCCTCGCGAAGACTTTTGAAATTACTAAAGAGCACTCAGCCGGGCAGCCTGTTTCCTGGGTTTACTTATCCGACCATGGCGCAGAGACAGGCCGTCGTGATGATTTGATGGGGCATTCCTCAACAACGTTAGGCGGATATACAATACCGTTTCTCTTTTGGACAAATCGAGCGGATATGAAGCTAATCTCTGAGGATTTAGAAAAGAGGCCGTTCAGAGGCGATTGGCTTTCTTATTTGCTGCTCGATATCGCGGGAATTCAATGCAGATTCCCGTATGCGGAAAAATCCTGGCTCAACCCGAAGTATTTGTGGACCGAGCCGAAGGAAATTACGGAACTAAAAAAACAAAAAAAGAATCAGGAAATCTATTAATTTTCTTTCTTCAATGAGCCTAGGTATTTTTTAAGCTCCGAACGCCAGTCCGGCATGGGAGACAAACCGTACCGTCGAAGAGCGTTCTTAGACAGACAAGAATTGTTTGGCCTGGGCGCCGGCCTCGGAAACTGCTCAGAGCTGCACGGAACGACCTTTTGCGAAATATTCGCAAGTCTAAAAATTTCTTCAGCAAATTCATATCGAGTTGCCGAACCTTCGCTCGTGACATGAATAGTTCCTTTAATTTCCGGCCGCTGTAATATTTCTCGGATTTTTTCTGCAACGCTGACAGCGCTTGTGGGATTTCCGCGCTGATCGGAAACAACTTTGAGTTCAGGAACTCCTTTCCGAGAAAGTGAAAGCATGGAATCAACAAAGTTTTTTCCGCCGCGGCCGTACAGCCACGCCGTGCGAATAATAACGTGCTTGGGATTTAACGCCCGAATGAACTCCTCTCCGATAAATTTTGAACGTCCGTATACGGAATCTCCGCCGTTTGCCGCATCTTCTTCTCCATACGGTTCGGACTGTTTCCCGTCAAAGACATAATCCGTTGAGATGGAAATGAGTCTTGCTTTAACGAGACGGCTGACGGCTGCAGCGTATCCGCATCCTACGGCGTTGACGAGGTATGCTTGTCTTTTATCCGTTTCGCAGGCGTCGACATCGGTCATGGCAGCACAATGGACAATGACATCCGGCCTAACTTCAGAGGCGAACTTTTTAAAGTCCTCTAAGTTTGTGACATCGAGCTCGTCTCTGCCGGCTAAAACCGGTCTTTCCGTTTTTAAAGCTTGAGTAAGCGCTTGTCCAAGAAGTCCTTTGGCGCCGGTAATCAGTATTTTCATAGTGATTTAAGGACTTCACTGAAGCTCGGAGCCGCGGCATCCTTCTTGCTGAGAAGGGGAGAATCGTAAAGAGGCCAGCTGATCGACAGAGTCGGATCATTCCAGCAGATGCTGCCTTCGTCTTCAGGATGGTAAAAATCTGTGCACTTATAGATAATGTGCGCAGAAGGAGAGAGCGTTAAAAATCCATGCGCAAATCCGGGCGGAATCCACAGCTGATTGCATTGCTTCTCAGATAAACAAAAAGAACGCCAGGAACCAAACGTCGGAGAATCTCTGCGAATGTCTACGACGACATCAAATACTTCGCCGGTGACCGCGTAAATCAGCTTGCCTTGCGGAGACTTTTTTTGAAAATGCAGTCCTCTCAGTGTTCCTTTGACTGAAAACGAGTGATTGTCCTGAACGAATCTTTCGGGAAGCCCAAGCGAGCAATAGCGCTCCGACTGCCAGGTTTCAACAAAAAAGCCTCGTTCGTCTGAAAATACCTTCGGCCTTATTTCCAATACTCCGGAAAGGTCTGAAGCAATGACGTTCATTTTTCATTCTCAAAGCGAGGTTCGGCGTAATTCAATTCATACCACTCTTTGTATGAACGGCTTTTGATGGTTTCAAGCCATCCGTTATTGGCGAGATACCAGATGATGGTATCGTGAAGACCGGAGGCTAAGGTATGCGTCGGTCTCCATCCAAAGTCACGACAGATTTTTTCTGTATTTATGGCATAGCGGAAATCATGCCCAGGCCGGTCTTTAACGAAAGCAATTTGATCGCTGTAAGACTTTTTGTCTGCCCTGGGTTTGATTTTATCAAGCATTTTCGTTACAGCGTGTGCTATGTCGAGATTGCTTTGTTCGCAATTGCCGCCGATGTTGTAGGTTTCTCCGGGATGCGAACGGGTCAGGACTGTGTCAATGGCCTGACAGTGGTCTTCAACGTAGAGCCAGTCTCGAATATTGGCTCCGTTTCCATAAATAGGCAGCCGTTTTCCCTGCAGCGCATTGATGATTAGCAGCGGTATGAATTTCTCAGGATACTGGCGCGGTCCGTAATTATTCGAGCAGTTTGTGATTAAAGTCGGCAGGCCATATGTTTCATGGAAAGAACGAACATAAAAATCTGCGGCGGCTTTTGAAGCGGAATAAGGACTTCTCGGGCGATATGGACTTTCCTCAGAAAAAGCCGCTTCATCACCAGAGAGCGAGCCAAATACTTCGTCCGTGGAAATGTGTAAGAAACGAAATGATTCCCGCTGTGCTTTTGACAAATTCTTCCACCAGTTTAGTGTTTCGATCAAAAGCGACGCTGTTCCGTACGCATTGGTTTTAAAAAAGGGTGTCGGATCGACTATAGAGCGGTCTACATGCGTTTCAGCGGCGAAATTGACAACTGCGTCCGGACAAAATTCCTGAAGCAGTCCGGAAACCAGAACTCGATCGCCAATATCGCCATGCGCAAAATAATAGTTTGGGGAGCAGGCGGCAGAATATAAATTTTCAGGATTTCCAGCGTAGGAAAGAACATCAAGGTTAAGAACGGTTCTTCCAAGACTGAGCTGCTGAAGGATAAAAGTAGAGCCGATGAAGCCGCAGCCGCCGGTGACAAGAATTCTCATGACTGGTTAATATGCCCCGTTTTTAGAACTGAGAAGAACCCTTATTGTCTTAACAATAAGACTGATGTCAAGCCAAATGTTCCAGTTGCGTACATACCATGCATCAAGCCGGACCCGTCTATCGTAAGAGGTGTCGCTTCTGCCGCTTGTCTGCCATAGACCTGTCATTCCGGGACGAACCATCTTGTAGTCAGAGAAGAACTCACCATACTTTGGAATTTCGGAGTCAACAATCGGTCTTGGTCCCACCAGACTCATTTGCCCGATAATGACATTAAAGAGCTGCGGCAGCTCATCCAGAGAAGTTCTGCGCAGAAACGCGCCGATTTTTGTAACACGCGGGTCATGTTTGAGTTTCTGTGTTTCAGCCCATTCTTTTGCCGCTTTAGGATTGGCTGCCAGATATTGTTTTAACTGCTCATCCGCATTCTGTACCATTGAACGGAACTTGTAGCAGTTAAAGTGCTTCCCGTTCTTTCCGACACGGCGATGAGCATATATCGCAGGCCCGGGACTTGTGCAGACAATAATGAGCGCTATTGCCGCTAAGAAAGGCGAGATCAATAAAGTGCCGAAAAGCGCCGCTAAGAAGTCAAATGCCCGTTTGAAAACCTGGTTGTACCATCTCGAGAGGTTGTTCTTTACCGAAATAACAACCATGTTCTCCGAGTAGAGTCGATGGATCTCCATGTTGGAAACAGGCATGTCCTCAGTACTGGGAACAAACGAGATGTTTTTTACGTAGGGGAAGAGACTGTCCATTAAACTGTGCAGCCTCTGCGATTTCATGTTGGGGGCAAGCACGAGGACATTCTGGACTTTCGTTTTCCTAACGATCTCCTGGGCCTCGGCAAGAGGTCCGAGGAGCGGAAACTTTCCTTCAAGCGCTTTACCTTTTGGACTGTCATCGATAATTCCGACAACCTTAATTCCGAAGAAAGAGTTGCTCGCCGTATAGTTTAAGAGTCTGCGTGCTGTTTGATCCGAACCGATGAGGATGGTCGGCTCCAAAAGCAGATCCCATCGATTGCAGATAAAACGCCAAACCAAGCGGGCAAAGCAGACAAAAATGAAAACAAAAATGCCTAAGAAGGTAATAAAGAGTCGGGAAATAACCGGCGCTTTGCCGGCGAGGAATAAAACCACAATCGAAGCGATAATGGCGTAGAGCACAGAATAAAAAGTTCTGCGTACCATTTCTCCGATGGAAAGCAGCCGAATATAAGTACGTCCCCAGTGAAGGAAGACGAGAAATACCAGAGGAATAAGGACGTAAAAATCCAGATCTCCAATATCAAAGGCGTCATATTCACGATCAAGAAGCACTAAAACGCATTCACGGAATAAAACGGCAAAAGCTTCCGCCGCAATAATGGAGACATAATCCAAGCACAGCAGAAAAATCGGCTGCAGCGTAGAGCTGAACCGGTCTGAAAATGAGATCTTTACTGGCTTCATCGGTATGCTTGGTAAGGATATTGTCCTGAATTCTACTCTCAGCATCTTCGGACTGTGAATGGTACAGCAATTTGGGATCTGCTATTAATTTTAAGGACATCAATTGTCGCACAATTGCCTACAATAGAATGACTAAAATGCGTAAAACGTTTTTTTAAAGATTATGGCTTCAAAATCAAAAACCAAAACCGCCTGGGTCTGCTCAGAGTGCGGTTATGACGCTCCTAAGTGGTTCGGTCAGTGCCCGTCCTGTAAGGCCTACAACACAATGAAAGAATTTCGTATCGAGGCTGAAAGCACCAATCGATTCGCCAGAGCGGAATCGAAGTCGGCTTCTTCGACCGCGGGCAGAGGCAGAGCTTCTTTTGCGGGCACCTCTGATATCGTTGACTTGTCGGAGATTGAAGCCAAAGAGTCACCGCGGATTCTGATTGGATTCGCCGAACTCGAGCGAGCGCTCGGAGGCGGCTTTGTTCCCGGCTCAGTCGTTCTTATCGGCGGAGATCCGGGTATCGGTAAATCAACACTGCTGCTGCAGTCAATGTGCAAGATGGTCGCTCTGGGCCAAGTCTGTCTTTATGCGAGCGGCGAAGAAAGTCCGACACAGGTCGCGCTCAGAGCTCAGCGTTTGGAAGTCAGTACCAAAGGTTTGAAATTTATCAGTGAAATTCAATTGGAAAAAATTGAAGCCGTCATTGATGATGTCTCTCCGCAGTGGGTTGTTATCGATTCCATTCAGACGCTGTTTTCTGAAGAGTTGTCGGCAGCTCCGGGATCAGTCTCTCAGGTAAAGGAATGCGCGGCGAGACTGACTCGAATCGCCAAAAGAAAAGGCATCGGCGTGATTTTTGTCGGTCATGTCACTAAGGAAGGCGCAATGGCAGGTCCCCGTGTGCTTGAACATATGGTCGACACGGTACTGTATTTCGAGGGTGATCCGGAGTCCAACTACCGCATCCTCAGGGCCTGTAAAAACCGCTTCGGTTCGGTCAATGAGATCGGCGTTTTCGGGATGACGGATAAAGGACTCAGAGGCGTGCGCAATCCTTCCGCTCTGTTTCTCGCTGAGCGGCGCGAAGGTGTCCCCGGCAGCGTCACATTTATTAATTTGGAAGGGACAAGGCCGATTCTGATTGAGATTCAGGCACTCGTGGATAAATCCATGCTACCTAATCCGAAACGACTGACAGTAGGGACGGACGGGCAGCGCCTGACAATGCTTCTTGCCATCCTGCACAGGCATGTGAACCTGCCGACGTATGATCAGGACGTGTTTTTAAACGCAGTCGGCGGTATAAAAATCACGGAAACCGCAAGCGATTTGGCTGTACTGACGGCCATTGTTTCTTCTATGTGCAATCGTCCTGTAAGCAGCAAAACGGCGATCTTCGGAGAAGTCGGTCTGGGCGGGGAAATCAGACCGGTCGCAAGAGGACAGGAGAGAATCCGTGAGGCAGCTAAACTCGGATTCAGCCGCCTGATTGTCCCCCTTAAAAATAAAGCCCAGGATATCCCGGGCGTGGAAATTGTCGGGGTCGACAACCTGAAGGAAGCGATGCGGATTATTTTCGGATCCACCGCCAGAAGACATGACGAAGAAGTCTATCCGGAAGAGTAGCCGCCGCTTCTTAGATGCTGTTGTCAGCTTTTAGAAATCTGATTCAGAAAACCGACCAGATCGGACTGCTGCGGCGTCATCGGACGATGGTTCGACTTATCTGCAGCGGGCTCGACAGCGATACCCGCCTGAGTATCCGCATTGAGCAGATCTTCTTTCATGATCTCGTCTAAGACGGTTTCGTGTGCGGCTTCAGGCGATTTTGCCTGAGCCTTCGCACCGGAAAGTCCTTTGAGAAGAGAGACAATTCCGGATTCATCCGCTTTCATGGGACGATGGTTTGCACTGTTGGTCTGAACTTCGCCCGAGTTTTGCTGTGCCATAGGTGTTCCTTGTGAAGTGGTTTGCCGTGTCGGTTCATACGGATTGTTACTGTCGGAAGTGTATACCACTTGACCGTAGGGACCGTAAATGTTTTGCGCGATATTCGGAACAATATCATCGGGTGTTCTCGGCGCTCTCAGCCCGTATGCGTTCGGACGCGGGCTGGAGGGCAGTAAAAGCATAATCAGTACAACGAGGTTCAGTACCGGAATAAACTGAGCCAGAATCCATAATGCGCTGTGATTTCTGTCGTGCAGTCTGCGCATTGTGACGGCAAATGACGGTATTAAGATCGCCAGAATAAAAATCAGATAAAGCGTTCCGAAGAGAATTGAAAGCACCGGATCTTCCGGAAGCGCATCGGCCTGTCCGACTGCCGCAGGATCCGCGGGCGCGTCCACCACTCGGGAGATCAGCCAGAAGAGTATGAATATCGCGGCATTGATCAGAGTAAAACTCCAATACTCTTTTCTGGAAGCTCTGCCGCCGCCGGAAAAATATTTTTTAAAGCAGTGGCGGTACCAGGCAAAAATCATTTTTTTAGTCTCCTCTTTTGAGTTCTTTCCAATGAGTTTAGTGGAAAGTCTGCAGACTTATACGCTCCGTTCTCCAATTTGCGTCCATAAACCTCCGGAAGAAAGAAATTCATCTTTTGCTCGTACAATAGAGGCGTCTTAAACCCGTGATGTTCAATTGTCTATGCTTAATCGATTCAGGATTTGTTTGCTCTTATCGTCTCTCAGCGCGGTGCTGCTCAGCGGCTGCAGTACGCCTGAGCCTTATGTAACCAACGCCTACGAGCCTAACGCGCAGAACGCGCGAAGTGTTAAACGTCTTCAGGCCGAAGATGTCGCGGTGGCGGAAGTTCGAGTAGCTAAAGCGATGGATCTTGACTGCGCAGGAACGATTTTTCCGATCCCGGGGGAAGAAAAATATAAAAACCTCAATGATGCGTTTGCCGCTTATTGGAAAAACGCCTTTATGGCGGACCTGAAAAACGGCGGCGCTTTGAATCAGGACAAACCGAAGGTCAAAATCTACAACCTGATCGATTCAGTCAAGATTCAAGCTGAGCCGACGATGCTGGCTTGGCGAATCAATATGGAGCTCTTCTCTTCAAACGGCTCCTCCATGAAAGCGGCGGTTGTCTACAACGTGCCTACGGATTCCCTTAAAAACATGCAGGACGGATGCCGCCGTTTAGCCGCAGGGCTGGATAAGGCGGTTCGCTGGTCCATCCTGGAGATTACAAGCGATCCGAGATTCCAAAATCTGGTTCAGCCGGGTCTTGATTTTGTGCCGAGCATGAAGGCGGCAAGCATCCAGAGTGTTTTCCTTGGGGAGGACGAAGAGGAGCGCTGGTCTAAAACCAACAAGATCAAGTAATCCGCTGCACAAAACAGACAAAAGGCCCGAGGAAAATTTTCCAGGCCTTAAGTTTTATGACGATAAAACGTTTTCCGGGTTTTGCCAGAGATAGAAGAACCTTGTCTTCGATTGGCTGTACCAGCGATCATTATCCAAGTACCACTTGACTGTGGCAGAAAGCCCTTCGCTCAGCGGTGTTTTAGTAAGGTGACCGAGTCTATCCAGACTCGCTTCATTCTTCGGAATTTCAGGAGCAGGCGGTGTATCCGCGGCGATCTCCTCGATGAGTGCCTGGTAGCGTCCCACCGGCGGAGGAAGGTATTTATTCAGCACTGAACAGATACAGTCGGCCGCTTCGATATTTGTGAAAGAGGGCTGAGTTCCCTCCATCTCGTAATGAACGCCGATCTGACCGCGGTCTTCAACTAAAAGACAGGCCTCCGCGACATCCTTGACGTAGACCAGATCTCCGGCCGGCTCTTCCGGATACATGACCGGAATAGTCTCGCCTTCGATCGCGCGATAGATGATGAGCGGAATCGGGCTGTCGGGCTGCTGAAAAGGCCCGAAAGCAATCGGTACAAAAAGAGATGTGACCGGCAGGCCCTCGGCGACATACTGATCAATAACCGCTTTAATGTCGTCATAGACCTTTTTCAGCTGTTTCTGAGATTTGTGGAACTCAGAAATCACGATCACAATCTTGCTGACCGGAAGAACACGATCGGCAAAGGTTTCCCGCCAGTTTTTAAGTGTCTTTAGAAAGCATTCAAAGGGCTCGAGCGCATTGCTGCTGTCCAGCTTTTTCGGAGTAATGCAGAAAAAGATCGTATTGGGCGCGGCCATGAGCAGCGACTGACGAATCTCTTCGGAGTTTGTCACATCGCAGCGCGCAAAACTATGATTGCTTTGCTGCATGAGCTCGGCAATATTCAGCAGATTTCCTAATCCGGAAAGGTTGTCAAAATTAAAAACTTGACAGCCGTTATCTATCAACCGATAGACCAAGTTTGTACCGACAAAACCGGCACCACCAAAAACTGCGGCTCGCATAACCATTCTTTTTCTCCTGTACAGGCATTCTAGGCGCAGAGGCGATCTAAGAGTATTAGTAATTGTTATTAAGGTAGTTTTCCTAATATCTGAGCTTTCCGCCGCATTTGTCCTTTTTACGAGTCGTTAACTAAACATTTCTCATGGATGATATCAATAGATTGGACAATTATGACGACGATTGTGCAGGTTTGGCGAAAATTGCCGTGTCTAATTGTCATTCGTATGTGAGTCTAAACTAGGAAAAGCACATAATTTTGGTATATACGTTATTCAAATTTATTAGCGGTATACCGGAAATAGTTACCGATGGACTCATAAGTGATAAGTGATGTGCTAGTTTAACCGGACTTTGATGAAACGATTTGTATAAAGGAGGCTGAACAATGTTTAAATCTGTTGTTGCCGCGACGGTTATGGCTGCTGCGGCCGTCACAAGCTCTGCTGAAGAATTCAATCTGCAGCCTGAGGGCAAAGACGCGCAGATTATGCTCACAGCGACCGCTCAGCTGAGTTTTAAAAATGATCTGGCTACGATACGCCTTTATGCGCAGGCCGAAGAGCATGATCTGGCGGATGCGCAAAGCAAGGTTAACGCGGCTATGACAAAGGCTCAGGGGACAATCCGAGAGTTTTCTTCAATGGTACGTATTGAAAACGACGGCTACTACACCCAGGCGGTTTACACCGAACCAAAAAAAGGAGAGGCGCCCCAAATCGCAGGTTGGAGAGCCAGACAGTCGATTCGCGTGGTGACTGAAGATGTAGACGGAGTAGGTTCTCTCGTGCAGTTAGCGCAGCAGTCCGGCCTTGCTTTAGACGGTGTCTCGTACTCTATGAGCGACGAAGCAAAATCGTTCGCCCGGGATCATCTCTCAAAGGCGGCCGTGCAGGCCCTGAATCAGCAGACCGAATCCGTGGCGCTTGCGATGAAGCTTGCGCCTCAGTCACTGAAATTCAAAAAACTTGAATTTACAGACGGAGGATTCCCCGAAGGCGTGATGGCTAGAGGCGTTTATATGAGCGCGGCAGCGAACGCAAAAGTCGCGGCTCCGGCATTTGAAGCAGGTTCAACCAAGCTTTCCATGTCGGTTGCAGCGACCCTGACCGTGGACTCCCCATTAACGCCTTAATGCGTTCTCATTAATCGTAAACATTTACAGAAGCTTTTTTTGGCTAAAATAGCCACTTGAGTCGGCACGCTCAGCATGTTGCGTGAGCAGTGCTGCCTGAACCAGTAAAGGAGAAAGGCTTGAAATTAAATTCTTCATATCCCATCTTGGCTAAAGAAGGTTGGGGCATTATCGGTGCAGCCATATTCATTGCGCTGTTAGTTTGGTGGCTCATCGGAGGCTTTATCTCCTTTATCTTTTGGGTCATCCTGATTTTTGTTATTCAGTTCTTCCGCGATCCTCCGCGAGAGATCAGCCAGACGCCGCACAGCGTGCTTGCGGGCGCCGACGGCCGCATCTGCAAGATTCAAAAGGTCGAGAATCCTTACACAGGCAAGGAAGAAGTCCTGATTTCGACTTTTATGAATGTCTTTAATATTCACTCCAACCGCAGCCCGATCGGCGGAAAGGTTGAAGCGATCTACTACAAGCCCGGCAAATTCCTCAACGCCGATCTTGACAAGGCCAGCAGCGAAAACGAACGTAATGCGATTGTGATCCAGTCTGACGAAGGCCCTGTGATCACATGCGTGCAGATCGCCGGGCTGATCGCACGGCGCATCGTCTGCCATCTGCATATCGGTCAGGAAGTGACAAGAGGCGAACGCTTCGGTTTTATCCGCTTCGGTTCTCGTGTGGATATTTATGTTCCGACAGACGCGGAAGTTTTGGTTTTTGTCGGTCAGAAAGTTCGTGCCGCTGATACCGTTCTTGCGCTTTTGAACCCTCAGAAGCCGGAGTCTTCGGAAGAAGCTCCCGAGTTGAATGCTCCTGCCGCCGCAGAAGCTGAAGTTCAGACTGCTGAACAGATGACACCGACTGCAGAGCCGGAAGTCAAATAACCGGAGACGCTCCAATGGCAATTCAAAATAAAAACAGACCGGCGCTCAGAAGAAACTTCAAACCGCGTCCTCGCGTAACGCCGCAGGCTCTTGTGAAAGAGAGAATTAACACGGTTCGTAAAAAAGGCATTTATTTACTGCCGAATCTTTTTACGCTCTCAAGTCTTTTCTCCGGTTTCTATGCGGTTGTGATCGCTATGGCGGGCGACTTCGAGAAGGCAGCGATCGCGATTTTCGTCTCCATGATTCTGGACGGCTGCGACGGCCGTGTCGCGCGCCTCACACATACTCAGAGTTCATTTGGCGAGCAGTTTGACTCGCTCGCCGATATGTGCGCGTTCGGTATGGCGCCTGCGATGGTGGTTTATCAGTGGGCGCTTCACGATCTCGGACGACTCGGCTGGGCCGCGGCGTTTGTGTACTGCGCGGGCGCAGCACTTCGTCTTGCGCGCTTTAACACGAACATCGGCGTAGTGGATAAGAGCTTCTTCCAGGGACTGCCTTCTCCGGCGGCCGCTGCGTTGGTCGCAGGTTTTGTCTGGCTCGCTGTGGATCAGAGAATGCCGGTGAACAGTGACTGGCTGCCTTGGCTTGCCATGATTATTACGGTTTATGCAGGTCTTACCATGGTCTGCAATGCGCCGTTCTATTCCGGCAAGAGCTTCCATTACGGCAAAAGCGTGCCTTTCTGGGTTCTGATCGCCGCCGTGATTCTGCTCTTTATCCTGTCGACGGATCCGGCCTTGATGGTCTTTATCCTCTTCTGCCTGTATGCGCTTTCCGGTTTTGTTTATCAGTTCTATCTCTGGTACACCGGACAGCCCAACCCGGTCATTCCTCAGCGTTCCGATATTGATTTTGACGAACCAGAGGATGAGCAGCACTAAGCTGTAGATCCGCATAATTCCGCCCGGCATTGTCCGGGCTTTTTTCTTGTTCGCTGCGGTAAAACAATGGCAAAAAACTTGGTGCGAAAGTCTTTGACCTCTATACTTAATAGGTTACGGGCCAAAACCTAAAGAGAAATAAAAATGAACAAAGTACGCGATAAACTCATTATTTTTGATACCACTCTGCGCGACGGAGAACAGAGTCCCGGAGCCGGCATGAGCGCTTCGGACAAACTGAGAATCGCCAAAAAACTGGAATTTTTGGGTGTGGATGTCATTGAGGCCGGTTTCGCGGCCGCTTCACAGGGAGATTTCGAAGCGGTCTGCGCGATTGCGAAATCGATTCGCAATTCCACGGTCTGCTCGCTCGCGCGAGCAAAAGTCGAAGACGTCCGCAAAGCGGGCGAGGCGATTGCCGCAGCTCCGAGAAGACGTATCCATACGTTCATCGCGACTTCTACGCTGCATATGGAGAAGAAACTCCAGATGACGCCTGAGCAGGTTATCGCGCGTGCGGTTGAAGCGATTCGTGTCGCAAAAGAATATACGGACGATATTGAGTTTTCCTGTGAAGACGCTTCGAGATCAGAGCCGGAATTCCTGTATCGCATCATTGAAGCTGCGATCCGCGAAGGCGCGACCACGATCAATATTCCGGACACGGTCGGCTATGCGCTTCCGTCTCAGTTCGGACATTTCATTAAAGATCTGCGCGAGCATGTTTATAACGCGGATCAGGCCGTCTGGTCGGTGCACTGTCATAATGACCTAGGACTTGCGCTTGCCAATTCGCTCTCCGGCGTCATCCACGGCGGCGCCCGTCAGGTGGAATGCTCGATTAACGGTTTGGGAGAAAGAGCCGGCAACTGCGCGCTGGAAGAGCTCGTTATGGCGGTCAAGACCCGCAACGACTACTTTAACCTTGGCGTGGACATTAATACCCAGCAGTTAGTCCCGGCTTCCAAACTGGTTTCTTCCATTACCGGCTTCCCGATTCAGCCTAATAAAGCGATTGTGGGCGCCAACGCCTTTGCTCATGCCTCCGGTATCCATCAGGACGGCGTATTAAAGAGCAAAGAAACTTATGAAATCATGACTCCGGAGTCTGTCGGCTGGAAGAGCAACCGTATGGTGCTGGGAAAACTCTCTGGGCGTTCTGCTTTCCGTCAGCGAGTTCGTGAACTAGCGATTCCGACCAAGAGTGAAACAGAGATTGATGAAGCGTTCGCACGCTTTAAAGATCTGGCAGACCGCAAGTCTGAAATTTTTGATGAAGACATTCAGTCGCTCTTTGATACACGCAATGTAGTGCAGCAGGCGATTCATTTTGTTTCACTGAAACAGTCGAGTGAGACAGGACAGCGTCCTCAGGCGGAGGTTGTTTACATGGACCACGGCGAAGAGCGGGTCGGAAGAGCAGACGGCAACGGTCCGGTTGATGCGACTTTCAGAGCAATTGAAAGCTGCGCCAAGAGCGGGGCAGAGCTGCTTCTTTTCTCGATCAACGCGCTGACGAGCGGAGCGGAGTCTCAGGGCGAAGTTACTGTCAGACTGACTTTAGGCGGACGAGTTGTGAACGGCAACGGTTCAGACCCGGATATTCTTGCCGCGAGTGCTAAAGCTTACCTTGACGCGCTGAATAAGCTCACGAATCAGGCGGAGAGAACCAATCCGCAGTTCGGTCAGGAACCGACTCCTTAATTTTCTTTTTGTTTCGGACGGGCGTATTAACGCCCGTTTTCACTTTTAGGTCTGCCGCGGCTGAGTATGGAAAAGTTTCGGATATTGATTAGAGTCTGATTAGTCTTAATTCAGCCCGTAATGGTTCTATACGGAAGAGGACCTCGAAACCGGCTGAATGCTTTGAATTTAGGATTAAAACAGAGCTTTATTACCTCCTAGATGAATTGGCGGCACGCACCAAATGATTGTCTAAAGTAAATAAAGGTAAGATTTTTATTTGTTTTTAACGGGAAGATCGGGATTTTCCTATATAATTCATGTTCGTTTTTAAACACGTCCCGATGTATTTCCAGCGGGATCGCACGTAACGCCTAAAAGGCAAAGGAAATTTTAAAATGGCACAGTCTACTGCACAGAAAGCTGAAATCATTGCGAAGTACGCCCAGTCTCAGGGTGACACCGGTTCCTCTCAGGTTCAGGTTGCTCTCCTGACAGCTCGTATCAACGAACTCACTGAGCACTTCAAAGCCAACCCGAAAGATCATCACAGCCGTCGCGGCCTTCTGAAGATGGTCTCTCGCCGTCGTAAACTTCTTGATTATCTCAAGAGAACAAACCTCGACGGTTATAAAGCTCTGATCGAATCTCTCGGTCTGCGCAAGTAATTTTGTCGGTAGGATGATTTTGGCAGCGGTCTTCGGCGTCATAGCCGTGGACCGCTGTGTTTGTTTGTATTGCTGAATTATTGTTTGCCTCGGGCGCGTTGCTGTATGTACGTAAGGCGGCTTAGCCGCCGAGTCGTAGATACCGCAATGTGCCGGGGAGTAAAAAAGGAAAAATCGTCATGACGATGTTTAACAAAGTAGTTAAATCTTTTCAGTACGGCGACCATAAGGTTCGCCTTGAAACCGGTGAAATCGCTCGTCAGGCCACAGGCGCAGTTCTCTGCGACATGGATGACACCGTGGTGCTTGCAACCGTAGTTGCAAAAAAAGAAATCAAACCTGGACAGGATTTCTTCCCTCTGACAGTCGATTACATTGAAAAAACCTATGCTGCGGGAAAAATCCCCGGCGGCTTCTTTAAACGTGAAGGCCGTCCGAGCGAAAAAGAAACTTTGACTTCCCGTCTGATCGACCGTCCGATTCGTCCGCTCTTTCCGGAAGGCTTCTTTAACGAAGTACAGATCATTATTCATGTTCTTTCCGTAAATCCTGAAGTTGATCCGGATATTCCTTCCATGATTGCGGCTTCTGCAGCGCTCGCTGTTTCCGGCGTCCCCTTCAACGGACCGATCGCGGCCGCGCGCGTCGGTTATATCAATAATGAGTATGTTCTCTGCCCGAATCTTTCTCAGATGAAGGACTCCAAGCTGGACTTGGTTGTCGCGGGTACTGAAAGAGCCGTTCTGATGGTGGAATCCGAAGCGGATCAGCTCTCTGAAGAAGTCATGCTCGGCGCCGTTATGTTTGGTCACGAGAAGATGCAGGTCGTTATCGACGCGATTGACGAACTGGTGGAAGAAGGCGGCAAACCGCTGTGGGATTGGCAGCCTGCTCCGAGAGATCCGAAACTCGTCGCCCTCATTACCGAAATCGTCGGCAACCGCATTCATGAAGCGTTTGAACACAGAAGCAAGCAGGATAGAAACGAATGCCTGCGTGCGGTATATGAAGATGTTAACGCGAAGGTTGATGCGGCTGTTGAGGCCGGCGAGCTTAGCGAAATCGGAGAAAACGAAGTCAACAACATCCTCTTTGAGATGGAAGCTCAGCACGTCCGCGGTAAGATCCTTAACGGTGAACCTCGTATTGACGGCCGTGATACCCGCACTGTACGTCCGATTGAAATTCGTACCGGAGTTCTTCCGCGCGCTCATGGTTCTGCGCTCTTTACCCGCGGTGAAACCCAGGCGCTTGTTGTCACTACGCTCGGTACAAAGCAGGACGAACAGGTTGTTGACAGTCTGACCGGCGAACAGCGTGAACGCTTCATGCTTCACTACAACATGCCTCCGTTTGCTACCGGTGAAACCGGCCGCGTCGGTTCTCCGAAGCGCCGTGAAATCGGCCACGGACGTCTTGCAAAACGTGCTCTTCTTGCCGTTCTTCCTAAGGAAGAAGATTTCCAGTACACCATGCGTGTTGTTAGCGAAATCTGCGAATCCAACGGTTCTTCTTCTATGGCCAGCGTCTGCGGCGGTTGCCTCTCTCTGATGGACGCCGGTGTTCCGCTGAGCGATTTCGTTGCCGGCGTCGCAATGGGTCTTATTAAGGAAGGCAATAAGTTTGCAGTTCTGACCGATATTCTTGGTGATGAAGACCACCTTGGCGATATGGACTTTAAGGTTGCCGGTACGGATCACGGCGTGACCGCTCTGCAGATGGATATCAAGATTGAAGGTATCAACAAGGAAATTATGCAGGTCGCTTTGGCTCAGGCTAAAGAAGGCCGTATGCATATTCTTTCTAAGATGCATGAAGCGCTCTCCGCTCCGAAGACAGAGCTTTCTCCATACGCTCCTCGTCTGATCAGCTTCAAGATCAACCCCGAGAAGATTCGTGACGTGATCGGTAAGGGCGGTGCCGTGATCCGCGCGCTGACCGAAGAAACTGGAACAACAATCAACATTGAAGACGACGGTTCTGTGACCATTGCTTCTGTTGATCAGGCTGCCGGCCAGGAAGCCCGCCGCAGAATCGAAGAGATTACTGCTGAAGTTGAAGTTGGTAAGGTTTATGAAGGCACAGTTCAGAAACTTCTCGATTTCGGCGCCATTGTTCAGGTACTGCCAGGAAGAGACGGACTGCTTCATATCAGCCAGATCGCCCATGAGCGTGTCAACCAGGTTGGCGATTATCTAAAGGAAGGTCAGGTTGTCCGCGTTAAGGTACTGGAAATGGATGAAAAAGGCCGTATCCGTCTTTCTATGAAGGCTTTGCTTGAAAAGCCCGTCAAGGAAGAAAAAGCGGAACAGCAGGAAAATGAAAGTCCTGACGTTATCAAAGGCTAATTGATCCTTTAAAAGATAATCCCGGTGGAACGAACATTTCATCGGGATTTTTATAATTCAACACTTACCAAAAATTAAATCATTTGCGTTATATTTGCAGATATTGCAATCCTAAAGTAAATCAATCGTGTCGTCCGGTGATAAGTTTACTGAGCTGAGCGGAACGAGCAGATGAAAGAAAAGATATGAAAAGTTTAGAAACTCTTCTCAAACAAACTGTTTTTTCGGATGAAGAGATTGTTTATCTTTTAGGCCTGAAAGACGAACAGGACTGCCGGGCGCTTCAGAAAGCCGCATACGAGCGGACAACTGAACTGATGGGCAGCAACGTCTATTACCGCGGCCTGATAGAAGTATCAAATGTCTGCACTTCGGATTGCCGCTATTGCGGTATTCGCAAAGACAATCATTCGGTTCCTCGCTTTGAAATGACAAAGGAGGAGATTGTCGGCTGCGCCAAATTTGCGGCTGATCACGGCTACGGCAGCATCTGTCTTCAGGCGGGAGAGAGAAACGATCCTAAATTTATTGAATTTATCGCGGATGCACTTCGCGCGATACATGCTGAAACGATAAGCGAGCAGCTGCCGAACGGCGTTGGTATAACGCTTTCTCTTGGAGATCAGACGAAGGAAGTTTACGAATACTGGGCTCAAAGCAGCGGCAACAGAGATAATCTGCGCTATCTGGCCCGCTTTGAAACCTCAAATCATGAGCTCTTTGATTTTCTTCATCACACGCCAAAGAAGAAGAACAAGCATCTTGAGCATCGCCTGCAGTGTCTGCAGTGGCTGAGAGAATGCGGCTATCAGGTTGGCACAGGCGTTATGATCGGGATTCCGGGTCAGACGCTGCATGATCTTTGTGCGGACATTCGTCTTTTTCAAAAAATTGACGCCGACATGATCGGTATGGGTCCGTACCTGATGAGTGAAGGGGCGGATCTGAAAGAGATCGGACAGATGGAGGCTAAGCAATTATTTCGTCTGACACTGAACATGATTGCAGTCACTCGGCTGGTTCTCGGCAATATCAACATTGCCGCGGCCACTGCGCTTCAGGTTTTTGATCCGGAAGGGCGAGAGAAGGGGATTGAACACGGGGCCAATGTCATCATGCCGAATTTGACGCCGCTTTGTTATCGAGGTGATTACCAGCTTTACGATAAGAAACCGAATCTTACGGACGATCCTTCATTTTTTGCAGCCGGCCTGCAGCAGAGAATTGAATCTCGCGGCAGAACTGTTGGATTCAATCAGAGCGGTTCTTCCCGTAAATGGCTTATGCGCAAGGAAGCCGGGCTTCAGCAAAGTGCTGTAAAACAAATTCCGATTAAAGCGGTTTAGTTTTTTCCTCGAGTCAACTAAAATAGTCCGATTATTAATCAGTTCGGAGTTCCCGGATGCGCAGAAATTTGGTTGTAGCGAATTGGAAAATGAACGGTTCCCTTGAAGCGAATCGTAAATGGGTGCAGGAATTTTCAGCTTTTTCTCCGTTAGACACGGAGTTGGTTGTGTGTTCTCCCTTTGTTTATCTCAATGAACTTCAGCAGAGTTTCCTGACTTCGGCGCTTATGATCAACACGGGTGCTCAGGACTGTTCTGCGCACGAGAACGGCGCGTTCACCGGTGAAGTCAGCGCCGCGATGCTGAGAGATATCGGATGTCCCTGGGTTATTGTTGGTCATTCCGAGCGTCGTCACGGTCTTGGAGAAACCAATGAGATCGTTGCGGCCAAGGCAAAGATGGCCGTTCAGTGTGGACTGCGTCCGATTGTCTGTGTTGGCGAAACACTGGAAGAAAGAGAGGCCGGAAGAACTTCTGACGTTGTTTTGTCTCAGCTTAACGCGGTTCTGGACGTGATCGGCGCTGAAGCTTTAGCTTCGGGTGCGCTCGCTTATGAACCTGTTTGGGCGATCGGTACTGGTAAAACCGCGACACCTCAGCAAGCTGAAGTTGTGCACGCTGCGCTCAGGGATAGTGTAGAATCGCGTGATCCGCGTGCCGCGGAAGCGCTGCGTATTTTATACGGCGGTTCCGTAAAGCCTTCGAACGCGAAAGAACTGTTCGCGTGCAATGATATTGACGGAGGCTTAATTGGCGGGGCTTCGCTGAAAGCCAATGAATTTTACGAAATAGCTCAGGCCGCTTGCGGTTCTGACATTATTTAAACGGAAACTTATTATGCAATTATTGATTACGATCGCTGTAGTGCTGCAGGTAATGTCTGCTTTAGCGATTATCGTGCTGGTTCTTCTTCAGCATGGCAAAGGTGCCGACATGGGTGCGGCGTTTGGCGGCGGCGCTTCCGGTTCTTTATTCGGTGCGACCGGCAGTGCAAACTTTTTATCTCGCTCGACTGCGATTGCCTCGACAATTTTCTTCTGCGCGACACTGGCTTTAACTTTCGGCGGTCAGACTGTCCGCAAAGCGCCTGCAGCCGGCGGTGTTCTGAGCACAGTGGTTGAACAGAAAGCTCCTGTTACAACTCCGGCAACGGAAAAGAGCAGTGAACCCACTAATGCTCCTGCAAAAAATCAAATTCCGCAGTAGAATATCGATCTTTCGGAGCTGATGGAGATCAGATTCGATAAATAAAGCCTTCGTGGTGAAATTGGTAGACACGCCATCTTGAGGGGGTGGTGACGAAAGTCGTATGAGTTCGAGTCTCATCGAAGGCACCAAAATTCTAAAAGTCCGTAAATTTAGTTTTACGGGCTTTTTATTTTTTTCATCGAAACATCACGAAGGACCTAATCGGCTTAAGGCGATTCTCTGAACACGAAGAATCTCATGAGACGAGATTGATTTGATGAGTTTGTAAAGTTCTGCCTTGTGCGAACTGTGATTTTTGAATTGTGTCATCGGAAGCATCGGCAGTTCTTTTTATGTCGTCAGATCGAAGAGAAAGAACTTGAGATCGTCATTGACCGGACCGGACGGAGAAATATACAAGATCGGATTCTCGGTATTTCATTTCATCCGGTGTGTCTTTAATCAACGACTGTAATTCATCCGATCGGGAGGCATGCTGGCAGCAACTCTGCCGCGAATTTAGATATCCGGGCTAAAGCAGCTGACGGAAACAGTGGCTCATCTCATATCCAGACTAAATAAACGCGACACTCTATTAGGTAATGAGCGGATACATTTGTGAATTTGAGAAACAGACAGGTCTTCTACGGATATCGCTTTTGCTGCCGGAAAAAAAATTGTATAAGAAATGACGGTGGGTAATACAGCAACATACACAAGAATATTTTTTTGTGTATAATGCCACCATTCTCTGATGCTTTAGGGCTTCAGACTGAATGAATATAGGTGCGCCTTCGTGGTGAAATTGGTAGACACGCCATCTTGAGGGGGTGGTGACGAAAGTCGTATGAGTTCGAGTCTCATCGAAGGCACCAATAAAATCTAAGCGAAACTGGCCTGTGTTTACGGGCTTTTTGTTATCCGATTTCGCTTATCAAAATCTATATTTCCCCTACATATCCTAGCGACCTGTAATTCCATCCTTGGAACTTTTGCGTCTGCAACAATTTGTCTTTGACGGTAAGAAATTTCTTGTCCGGCGTATTGAATCCTTATCTGGAAATTTTGCCTTGAACTTCTTCGCTTAATCGTTGACTGTTTTTTCCCGAATGTCTTGTCGGATAAAGGATATTCATTGCAAGTTTGATGCCCTCCGGATATTCAATTGACTGATTAACGTCGGGCTGTATTCGGTTCTACCTAAGCATTCCTAAGGAGTTCGCACAAGAGTAATTTTGGTGACGACGATGGATAGGTAACAATGCAGCTTGTATATTCATCTTGCAAGTGCCTTAGGTTTTAGCTGCCGCATCTGGCCCTATAGTCTTAGAGGCTTTTGCAGCGGGAGTCTTTGCCGATAAAGATTCGCGTAGATATCAGCTCCCGCGATACGATTGCCGGATAAATAAGGAAGCTACCCTTACCAGTTTGTTTTTACAATGAATGGTGCTGATATAGCCGATGCCATCACCAAGAATAGAATCCATTTCTGACCAACCGAGAGCGTTCTTCCGAACATGTCAGTGAATCTAAATTAGATCGTTAGTGTGACTCAGGTCAGGGGTTGCCGAAGCTCTCGTTTAGAAATCTGTTGGCTTTTGCACGTAGATCGGATTTTTTTACGCGACGCCTGTCTGAAAAGAGATCGGCCTGTGTTAAATCACACAGGCCAACCAAGAATTCTGGTGCCTTCGATGAGACTCGAACTCATACGACTTTCGTCACCACCCCCTCAAGATGGCGTGTCTACCAATTTCACCACGAAGGCATTCTTTCAATTCATCAGGTCTTGAAGGCCTAAATCATCGAAGAGACGCCATTATACACAAGAAATTATTTTTGTGTAGTCGCAAAAATAAAGTCGCTAAAAAAATCTAAAACAATGAAAAGGACCGTCGCATTCAGGCTGAAAGATTACGCCTTGTCTAAATATCGGAATTATTGTCAGACGAAACTCTAGGCATTCCCGACAGTGAACTTGTGGAATTTAAAGACGCCTAAATATAAAATTAGGTAGTAGATGTTTGTCTGTAACTATTTCATTTCAGAACGAATGAAAGAAGAATAGACAAGAATTTTTAAGTCCGAACGCATAACATCAACCATGGTCCCTAATTGAAAAAATAGGAGTAATGAATGCAGGACAGCAAAGAAATATCAAGGAGAGCTATCTTGAAATCTGCAATCGTCGCAGGAGCGGCAGCCGCTCCCTGTTTGTCAGCTGAGGCGGTAGCACAGGAAAAAGTCGTAGTCGGAACTGTTAAAACTCCGGTCATTGGTTCAAAACGTGTCGAACCCGGTAAATTTACCGGTTCCTGCGCGAAGGTATATTTTTCACCGGTCATCAGCTCCGAGATGCTGATCAAACTCTATAACTTAGTGAATGAAGGCATTTACGGCAAAGTCGCAATTAAACTTCATACCGGTGAAAAACACGGCCCCAACATCATTCCCCGCGATCTGGTTAAAGCGCTCCAGGCGACCATTCCCAACAGCGTTATTGTTGAAACCAACACTCTTTATGAGGGCGACCGATTCACTACTGCCGGACATCGCGAGGCTCTGAAGGTCAACGGTTGGGACTTTTGTCCGGTTGACATCATGGATGAGCATGGATACGTCAACCTTCCGGTTGACAATGCATTCCATCTGAAAGAAGTAGCAATGGGTAAGAACATTGTTAATTACGATTCAATGCTCGTTCTCACGCACTTTAAAGGTCATGCAATGGGCGGCTTCGGCGGTTCTATGAAGAACATCGCTATCGGATGCGCATCCGGCCAGGAAGGCAAGAGACAGGTTCACGGTGTTTCGGGAGAGCCGCCCGCAGATTGGAATGCCTGGCCTGCCAAAGAAGTTTTGATGGAAAATATGGCTGACTCTGCCAAAGCCGTAATCGATCATTTCGGTAAGCGCATTACTTACATCAATGTCCTTCGCAATATGTCCGTTGACTGTGACTGTGCCGGAGTCCATGCTGCAAAGCCGACGATTAAGAATATCGGTATTCTGGCTTCGACAGATCTTTTAGCGATTGATCAGGCTTCAGTCGACCTTGTCTACGGTCAGACTGCAGATAATCATGATCTTGTCGAGAGAATTGAAACCAGACATGGTTTGCGTCAGCTGTCTGCAATGGCTGAACATCATATGGGCAATACACAGTACGAACTTATTGAGGTGAAGTAATCACACTTCGGAAAGAAATTCGGGTCACTCATAAAATTCTCTAAGTGGCTCGATCGAGTTCTCTCAGGCCGGATAACCTCCGGCCATATTTTTAAGCAGTCCTCCTCCGCAGAATCGGCAGCAAAGCAAAACCCGAAACATACTCTGTCGACGCATCGGTAACCGCATCAATTTTAATTTTCATTTACACATGTAACCTCGAAATTTACACGTATTGGTTAAAACCCGTATATAAATATAAATGAATCACGAAATTAAGTGATGATACTAAGTGAGGTTTATTATGAAATTAGTTCAGGCTGCAATTCTCAGTTCGATAGCTGCTTTTGCTTTTACAGTCAATGCAGCTGAAATAACAGCGCCTTCTGTCGATGCTGCCGATACTGTGACCAAGACCACCACCACGACGACATCAGCCAATGCCGGCGGAAGCATCACCGAAACTGTCGAAACCATTAAGGGAGACGCATCCGCAATTAAGCAGCACGTAAAGGACGGCAGCTATACGGAACTTCCTACAGATAAACAGAAACTTGGTCAGGACGTAGATAATGCCAAGAGTCAGTTAAAGAATAGTTTCTCTTTTGGCAGCGGAGATTCATCAGTTAAGTAGTCGAGAAGTTAGATCTTCACACTGCATGGGGTGGGGCGGTCCTTTTGGCCGCCCTTTTGTATGGGTGTTATTGGTAGCGGTTAACCGAAATCCGTCCAACAGGTTGTAGAGTCCTTTTTTGACCGATCAGAGGATAGAAAAAATCGAGAGAATGCTCAATTTCTTTTTAGCCTTTTTATTTCAGCATCTGTTTCGGCGAGGCTTTATAGTCGAGATCCAAAAAAGCCGGACAGAGAGTCCGGCTTTCAGGTAAAGAATCAGATTCTTAATTCAGTTCAAAAACCTTGCGAAGCTCTTCCGTAGTCAGGTTTTCATCGAAGGGGACGTACTCGCCCTTGCTATTTTTGAAAACACCGTAGGGAACCGCTCTGCAGCCAGCGCGTCTGTGAAGTTTGGTGTTTGTCCAGACTTTGTCTCTTAACTCTACCGGAAGTTTGGAAATGTCGTAGCGAATACCTCTGAAATCCGGATCCTTAAAGTGTTCATGCTGCCGCTCAAATACTTCATAGGGCTTATCAGCCATAAGGATCGTAGTACCCTGAGGCTCGGAATGGATGTTCATGAAGGAGATCGGGTAGAAATTCACCTGAACGTCCTTCAGAAGCGGCTGGAGACGCTGTAAGAGACGCATGCAGTCCGGGCACTGGGTGTCGAACGCCACCACGGCGACAGGAGCACCTTCTTTATGAGGAAAACTAAATCCTGTGCCGTCCTTGAGAAAAGAGTTGTACATCTTTTCTCCGTTCCAAATCGGCGGGATGGATGCGGGAGAAGCCGAAGCGGTCTTCACTCCTGCGGTCATTGCGGCAGCCGCAGACGCAAAAGCGAAAAGAGTGCGTCTGGAAAATTTAGCATTCATTATGGTGTCCTTGAAAAAAAATAGCGGTGATAAAAAGAATAATAATTTTGAAATATTTTTAAACGCTTAAGTTGGAGCGTTTTGTCCGGTCTGAGTATAGTTATGTCTGAAAATCTTATATGCGCCATGGGGCAGAGAAATTTTAGGAAAAGATATGACGGAAAGTTTGAGAGAAAAGGCGATTGAAGGTTACCTGGACAGAGACGACGGTGTGGACTGGATGGGACTCATGACATATGCGAACAGCATGTTTGACGTGAGAGACAGCATCAAGCCGAATCTGCCGGCCTTCAAGTTTGACGGAGAAGAAGCAAGAAGACTCTTTAATGAGCATTCCGCATATCTGAAAGCACATCCTCTGATCATTGACCCGAAAGACTTCCGTGACAACTGCCGTCTGCTTCAGAAGCGTTTTATTGAAACCGGTGCCATCAATGAACCGCACCAGATCGAAATGCTGAATACTCTTGACTGGGACAAACTCTCTGATGAGGCGATCGCATTAGCCGGTAAAGATCCGTCGGAATTGTTTGAACGAGCTTCTTCCGATCTAGGTATCGACGCGGAAGATGGTGAAAGCCAAAGCGTTCTTGCAGGCCTGTTTATCAATATTATCCGCGCTTATCTGAAACCTGTCGGAGAAGCGATGACAGACGCACTCACAAGACTTGATGAAGTTGCTGTGCGCGATAAACCGCTTCTTTGTCCGACATGCGGTTCTGTTCCTGCGATTTCTTCTGTCAGTGAGGTTGCGGGAACTCAGTCTAACGAGCGCAAACTTTTCTGTTCCTGCTGCGGCACGGTTTGGCCGTTTGAACGTGTTCGCTGCGCCTACTGCGGCAATACCAACAGCAACAAACTGAAGTATTTCTATGCCGATGAAGACCCCGCTCATCGTCTGCACGCCTGCAAAGAGTGCGGCGGCGTGATGCCTACCGTATTCCAGAACGTCCTGAAGGGCGAGCTCGATTACGATATTGAGCTGGTAGCAATGGGCGTAGTTCAGAATCTGTATGAGGATCAGATCAAAGATCAGGATACAGAAGCCTAATCACCAAGGTAGAGCATTATCGGCCTCGAGGAAATTCGAGGCTTATTTATTTTTAGGAATATCAACAAGACGCATATCGTTTGCGATTCTGTGAACTCGCCTCTGAATGAGTGAGGAATTGCTGTTGATGTGGTATTTCTTCGGATTGATGAGAATGGAGGCCAATCGGATCGCTTCATTTCGGTTCAGCTGAGAGGCGCTTTTGTGAAAGTAGGCGCGTGAAGCAGCTTCAACACCGAATATTCCGTTTCCGAACTCCGCAATGTTGAGATAGACCTCCAGAATACGTTTTTTGCTCCAGAGCGCTTCAACGATTGGCGCAAGAATAATCTCCTGAATCTTTCTGAAGTAGCTTCGGTCGTGGCTAAGAAAAAGATTTTTAATTGTCTGCTGTGTCAGAGTAGAACCGCCGGGCGCATGGCGTTCGGAAAGGAGATTGCGCTGTGCGGCTGTGAGAATGGCGCCCCACTGCAGACCGTTGTGGTGCATGAAATTGGCATCTTCGGCAGCGACGACCGCGCTTTTCATGTATGGCGAGATTTTGTCGTAATCCACCCAGCTGTAGCGGACCGAGTGCGGAGCATTTTCTGATAGCCTGTCTTCTTCCTGTCGCATATACGGAGTTGAACTCGGGTCAATGAACGCGAAGAGGGCGATTCTTGCGATATAGAAGAGCTCCAGAGCAAAAACCGAAAGCAAAAGAAAGAGAAACATCCTGGTCACTAAAGACCGGATGGAAAATTTTTTTTTCTTTTGTTTTGATGAGTTGAACACAATGGCGCGGAATCCCTAAATGCGATGGAGATATTTTAGCCGCAGAAAGCGTTTTGTGATTTTTGTTGATGTATACTCTTCCTCACTTTCAGAGAGTCCCGATCGTCTAGAGGCCTAGGACATAACCCTCTCAAGGTTAGAACACGAGTTCGAATCTCGTTCGGGACGCCAGAGACTTCTAGCTTCAACCTACGTCACACTGCACCAGTTATCGCCAAATATCAGTATCCATGCGGGTTTTCAGGATTCTTACCGACTCAACAGCTCGTTTCTTTTAAATTCAGACGCCCCACAATTCCCTCATGCAGACCAAAATGGTCTCTAGCTTTTTGTTCTTTATCGGGCTGCTCAAAGGAAACAATCGTGAATATGAAGGATGTTGTTGACCTGAAGAGCTCTGAGAGGGCTGAAAATAAAGTTCGTCAAATCGTTCAAGGCGTTCGAGATACTATTTGCGGAAAGCGAATGAAAACGTTTGCTGCTTACCGAGGTGGATTAATGGGAAGTCTGATCGGGAAGATATATTTCTTTGCGGAAGAAGTTTAGGCCCTTAATGACAACAATGCATTTATCGCAAAGAAAGAGAAGAAAACAGCAGCCGGGCCCCATCGCTTACGTCCGAAACGCTCCCTGCTCCCCGAGCAGGTGCCACTATGCTCCCAGTCGCCGCATAACTAGTATATCAACTTCAGCGAAAGGAAACGACTCGAATCATCAACGACGTTAGAAAAGGCCTTTTGAAATTTTGGTGCGTTGATGTAAAAAATAACGGCTGAATCATCATGGATGATGTCGGTGTCTCGGACAACGAGGAAAGGCTTATGTACTTCTTTGGTAATTATGTCAAGTGAAACGGTGTTGCTTGTTAATCTGAAAGGGTGGAGTTCAATCTCCCTGTCGATACGCAAAAAAATGGCTTTTGGAGTTCCTTGGTATTTGCTTCATCGACGAAAACAAAGCAGCCGAACTTCTCTGTGATGCTATGAGCGCTTATGGGCGAGATGTCTCGGAGTAATTCAGATTTAAGCGGAAAGAAAGTTTCTTAGAGTACTGCTTGTTAAGAACGGTGAAGGGAAATATGCAAATCCAAACGCAGAAGAACACTCAAGATATGCTGAACCGCTCAGACATGAAGAACCAATAGATTTCAGATAAGAATTTGGACGAAGAGAAGGATAGCAAGAGCCGTCCACCTCGGAAGAATACGATCCGGAGCTGGTGCCGGTGTTCGGGGAGCTACAGTAGCAGTCTTCCTGATCGGAATAAAAACGAAAGAGGGCAAAAGGAATTTTTAAGAAAGAGTGGGTGCCCGGATCATCTTTTAGAGAAGCGTTCAGATTAAACGGAATAGGCGCCTAACTTAAACTAATTACACAAGAGGATATTTGAGTGTTTTTAGGAAAAAGCTGGCCAATGGTAATGCTCCTATTTTAGAAGTGGTTTAGTGGATAGCGGCTTAAGATTACGTGTCCACGATTAGAATAATTCCCCTACAGACATTGCAAAATTGTTGTATCAGGTCTCGCCGAAAGGCCAAAGACTCAAAACCTTAACGATGCAATAAGATGGAAAGGACATTGAAGATAGTCAGGTCAGTGTTCAACTTTCTTCCCTGTAAAAAATGCTTACAAGAATAGACTCAGTGGAATTAATGAGAAAAAAATGTAGATAAGTTATTTAGCTACCAAATAATTGTCTATGGTCGATGTATCTTCAAAAAAAGATTACTGTGAGTTTCGAAAGTGAAAACTCATATCTTTGCGGCGTCGTTGTGGCGAAACCGAGCAACTGTATAAAGGGACTATGTTGCTACTTTGGTAAGGATCTCTTGAAGGCAACAACCGGCTCAAATCTCTCACTGGCAAGCCAAGAGAGGAGTGTTTTTGCTCCTAAAATTTCTTGGCTGGAAACCTGTTTTGAATAATAGAGCCCTAAATGAGGGAGTTGTTGGTCAGAGAACCAGATGACATCGTTACCTTCGTTGATAAGGCTAAGTGCGGTTTCAATGGATATTAGGCAAATAAAACCTGAATCTTTTACGGCTAGCCGAGATTCTGATTGTCGTAGTACATCTTGAAACTTTTCCTCATTTGATCTTCCTCTTGACAGAAAGAAAGATACAAATTCCTCCGGAATGGTTCTATTTAGTCGCAGGTCAAAAGCACAAATGGAAACTTGACCGTTCTCAACATAGCTAGGTTTGAGGTAACGTCCGGCGTCTCCATCAAAAATAAGTTTGGAGGGGAGGGTTGTCATAAATAACCGAGTATTTTTTCGAGATGCTTTAAGTAGTCAGGGGTAGACAGCTTCAAAGTAGAAGATAGGATGAAGGGCAAACGTATTTCCTCTTCGTTGCCGACCCTTGATAAATACAACAATTTTGGAGTTTTTGTGGCTATGGAAATCTTCTGAGTTTTTCGTACATGGAAGGTTACAGCTACGCACGTGAGGTCTGCATCTACATAAAAGGAAGGTTTTTTGTTAAGTAGGAATGGAAAAAGAAACAACATCCCTCGGAAAGAGTCATTTGGAATATCAGGGAGGTTCAGTTCTTTATTTGTTTTTTGTTCGTTTTGGTAAGAGGAACAGGCACTGTTGAGCAACTGATATAGCGGCATGTAGATGGAATCTTCTTCAATGCACGGCTTGCAAGAAGTATCGTCTGCTTCAGAACTTTGGATTTGAGCAAACCATTTATCGATAGCTTCCTTCTCTCTATTCAGTTCTACGTCAAAATCTGTGACAGATAAAAGCTCACAAAACGGTGTTTCAGATACGAAAGCATCACAGCTATTCTTAAACATGCTGATTCTCTATTGCAGATAATAATTTTTCAGCGAATAGTTTTGCTCTTTGCTGTGTCAAAGCAACAGAAGCTACGATGTTCTGTTGACCATCACCAGGCTGATCTAAAAAATTTATAACTACCATACCGTCTTGGGTTCCTCCAACAGAGAACCCAAACGGAAAGAATGTTGGCATATTCTTTTTTAATATAATCTGAGAGGGTTCCTCTTTTCTATCCTTTTCCATTTTCGTCTCCCTTAATCTCCAGTGCATTATAGCAACACGCATATATAACAATTAGTCTCATAGTTTTCCCACAGATGTATGAAGGCACTTACCTATCCGTTTATAAGTAATTTCATCTCTTAAAATTACTAACCAAACGGATGAGTAAAAAATACATGGAAGACCACTGAGACACTAAGCGTATTTCACACTGTTTTGTTCAGTTTTGGGTTGACGGAGTGCATCATCGTGCTCAATAACTGATTGAAGGAAAACCATCAAGCATCCATGGATTTATTTTTGAGGTCATTCCTATCCTTTTAGTCTTATTTGGTCCTTTAATGCGTTGGAATATTTCAACAACAAAGCAGGGTTACAAAGATTTCGAGAAGCCTTAGCAAATAAGAACTGCTCCTAGAGGTTTGTGTGCTGACTTCGGTGATGGAAAGATTGAGGAAATTGTCACCGACAAATTCATTACTCAAGTCACGATCGCCTTTTCCCGCATCGTAGGCAAGAGGTTTTTAGCAGATAAGCTGAGCCCTGCAACGGTCGACTATGTGTTAATGAAGATGGTATCTGGGCTACCCTTTGAAATTAAGGCATCCACGATGAGGATTATGGTGCTTGCGCTGCGGATAATAAACTTAGAACTTAACCTTTCAGGTTGGCTTGGGAAGAGCAATTCGGTCGGATGCACGCATAACTAAAGATACGTGAACCTGCGATAAGAACGTATCTGATCATATAAAAATTGTTGCTGACCAGAAGCTTCTTTTCAAGAGGAGGGAGTGTCTTAAGGCAAGAAAAGTTTACAAAAAGACAGGTGATTCCCAGGCGGCTTCTAACTTTTAAAAATAAGAAAACTGTTTTGTGTTTTTCATTGAGCAGGGAGAAATTGTCGTCACAGCAGTGATTTACCGGTAGATGTAAACGGTTATGAATTTCAGGAGAAGAATTAACAGTCTGTTCGTAAAGGCGGATACTGCCGGTCCTTTTGAGTTTCAAGCTTTCTACGCTGATTTGTCATCTTTTTAGATTAATGGTTTCCATAACCGCTATGCCCGATTTGAGTACTAATTGCTTATACACTTTGGTTAATAACTCAAATCACGTTAAGGAGACTATATGAGCGTTTATCTGCAGACTAAAAGCTGGGAAGAAGCTCGAGAAGCCATTAAGAAAAGCAAGGGCGTCGCGATCGTACCGATCGGAAGTGTCGAACAGCATAGCTACCATCTTCCGCTTGGTACGGACACGTATGTCGCAATGACCGTCGCAGAAGGCGCCGCGGAAAAAACCGGCGCTGTTCTGACGCCGCCGGTTTGGTTCGGATGGAGCCCGCATCATATGGTGCTTCCCGGCACAATCACAATTCGTCCGGAAGTTCTTTCCGAGATGACATACGACATCATCGAATCCTTGGTCGCACACGGCCTCAACAAAATCATTCTGATCAACGGTCACAGAATCGTAAATGTGGTCTGGATGCAGCTGTGCGCACAGAAAGCTCAGAGCAAACTTGGCTGCATCGTCAAGATTTTTGATCCGGCCTATATGAGCAAAGATATTGTTAAAGAGCTCGGATTCGGACCGGTCGGACACGCCGAAGAAATCGAAACGTCACACATGATGGCAAGATTCCCGGACATGGTCCATTTAGAAAAAGCCGTCGATAATCCCATCAAAGACACACCGCTTTATTCAGTCGATCCGACTTATGAACATGACACGCTTTGCTATGTGCCGAGCAGTCTTGCGCACGCCAAGGCGGCAGCGGAGAAGTCCGGCGGATGCACCGGAGAGCCGAGCAACGCCGACGCTGAGCGCGGGAAGATTTATCACGATCACCTGGTCAGCAACTTGGTCAAAGTTGTTGAACAGCTTCAGAGTGAATAACATCGGAGTCTGCGATGAAATTTAACGGTAAAACCATATTTTTTTCGGTGCTGATCTTCAGCATCATCATGGTCAATCCCCCGGTTGTATTTTGGGTCAATGACTACTGCGTCACACACCCGCTGACCTTTGGCTGGCCGACACTTTATCTTTGGCTTGAATTCTGGTTTGTGGTCATGATCGTCGACTTCATTGTCGCCGCGTTAAAGCTCAAGGCCTGGAACTGCAGCCAGGATGCTAAAGAGATCGAGCAGGTCTCAAGACCCGAGTTCTAAGGAGGGACAATCATGAATTTAGGTCTTGTTATTCTGACTGTATATCTTCTTGTTCTCCTTGGTATCGCGCTTTACGCAGCCAAACAGGATAAGAAAAACATTAAAGACTTCGCAACAGGCGGCGGTCTCGGAATCTTTATCCTTACGCTGACGTTCTCAGCAACATACCACAGCGCATACGCCTTTATGGGTGCGGGTGGTTTTGTATACAACAACGGAATCGGCTGGTGGTGCAACGGTTTATGGACAGTGCTTCCGGGCGTACTTTTCTGGGTCTGGGGACGCCGTTTCTGGTTTATCGGCAAACGCTACGGCTATCTTTCGGTTTCCGACTATGCTTCCGACGTTTACCGTTCTAAGACGGTCGGTGTATTGGTCACACTGATCACAATGGTCTTTACGATTCCTTATGTCGCGATTCAGGCTATCGGATGCAGCTACATCTTCCAGACCATTTCCGGAGGCATGCTTTCTTACACCGCAGGCGCACTGATCTTCTTTGCGATCATGATCATCCTTGTGTTTTTAGGCGGTATGAAGGGCGTTGCAATTACAGATGCGGCGCAAGGTGTTTTTATGTTTGTCGGTCTGCTTGGCGGCTCCCTCTGGGTTATTCTTGCGAACTTCCCGTCGGTTGCTGAGGCCTATCAGGCTGCTTTCAGCCATACTCCGGAATTATTCACACTGCCGGGACCCAAAGGCGTTGTCACGCCTCAGGACTGGGTCTCCCGCTGGGTTGTCATTACCTTTGGCATGATGATGTTCCCGCAGGTGACGCTGAGATTCTTCGCGGGTAAGAACTTGAATGTTATGAAGTGGTCTGCCGTGTTCTCTTCGATCTATCTGACCATGATTTACGTCTTTACACCGTGCGTCGGTATGATCGGTCGTATCCTGATGCCGGATATCGCGGCTCCGGATACCATCTTCCCGGAACTGCTTCTCAAGTACACGCCTGCGGTCTTTGCAGCGCTCATCATCAGCGGTGCGCTTGCTGCCGCGATGTCAACGGGTGACTCTCAGCTCCATGCGACTTCCACAATGCTCGCTACCGACGTTTACAAGAAGTACATCAACAAGAAAGCAGACGAAAACGCGATGTACAACGTCGCTAAGGTCGGTGTCATTATTATCGGTTTGGCCTCTGTCGTTTTCGCGCTCACTCGTCCGACAGCGCTTGCTGATCTTCTGGTGCTTTCCAACGGCGGTGTGGCGGTTTTAGTTCCGGCGGTAATCGGCGGACTTTATTGGAAGAGAGCGACGAGAGAAGCTGCGATTGCTTCGATCGTTATCGGGGAACTTCTGATGATTACGATGACCTTCATTCTGAAGGCCGCTCCGTTCGGTCTTTCAGGAGCGTTCTGGTCCATGATGATTTCTCTGGTGATTTTCGTCGGTGTTTCTCTGGTCACTAAGCCTCAGGAACACACCAAGCAGGTCATTGACTCTATCAATGATTTCTTCGCGGAAGACGAAGAGCCCGCACAGGCTCCTCAGAAGAATCTGGCGCTCGACTAATTGGTGCGCAAATCCCGCGGATAAGAAGGCGGTTTAAAACCGGTTTTAAGTTTTGCGGGATCATTAAATAAACGAAGAAGCTCGGAAATCAGCCGGGCTTTTTCTTTGGGTTTGCTAGGGCAAATCCATGATAAAAATAGGGCCGGCATCTTTACGGATGTCGGCCACGCGTGTTTGAATCCGCAAACGGCGAGGATTTTCAGGGTAAACCTTGAAAATGCAATGTGCAGGTGCAATACTCAGCCGTTTGCAGAAACTGGCACAAATTCAAATGAAGGAGTTTTTGAGTAAATTGACTTTGAACATTAAAGATCGAGCATGTCCATGCCGATATAGTGCTGATACGGATGATCGCAGGCAGGGCATTTTGTCGGAGGTGTCAGACCTTCATACACAAAGCCGCAAACCAGACACAGCCATTTAATCGGTTTTTCTCTTTTCCAAACTGTACCGTCTTCCACCTGCTTGAGCCAAGCTTGGAAACGAGCCATGTGATGTGCTTCGATGGATGCGATGGCACGGAACTTAGCGGCGATCTCAGGGAAGCCTTCTTCGTCAGCGACATTTGCGTAGGCGAGGTAAGCCTCAACTCCTCCAATCTTTTCTTCTTCAATAGAAATCTTCAGGTTGTCAGCGGTCTTTCCGATGGCGCCGGTATCTGTTTGTACACAGCCTAGGACCTGTCCGTCGGGAAGAAGATTGAGGAAAATCTTGGCGTGGCGAAGTTCGTTCGCAGCGGTTTCGTTAAAGACGCCCTGAAGCGGAAAATAGCTTTCTTTACCGGCCTGCGCCGCATAAAAAGTGTAGCGTGCGTATGACTGGGATTCATTCAGATAGGAAATTGTCAAATTCTTTTCTGTCTGAGTACCTACCAAACTTTTTGTCATTATCAAACCTCCAAATTGCTTTATCGGGTGATCAGCGTCATTTGCTATAAACACGGTATAGGTTAATTACATACTCAGAGAAGAGCCTCCAAAGCACCTCAAAATAAGCGTAAAGAGTTGAGGCTATTTTTATTTAGAAAAATCAGTTTTTTATGAATGATTTTCGAATAAAGAGTTACAAATTGGAAATTGCTTTAAACGATATAAAAGTATTTGGATTCAGTGGGTTATATGAGGTTTTAGTTATTTGTGCGGCAATTTGCCAATGGCGGCTGACCAGGGCCTCCTTATAGTGGGTGATTCATAGTGTGGCTGCCTTATAAGCCTGTGTGTGAGTGTGAACGCATATTTCTCGGGCGACCGAGAAAATCATGCTCAGCGTCAAAGCGGTTTTCCGCTTTTTTCTTCAATCTTGGCGAACCGCCGTGTTCGCCGAGAGGGGACTGCGGGACGTCTTTTTATTCACCTTTTATTAATGATGATTAAAGATATGCAAACTCGAATTTGTCCTGAAACCGCCGCGCTGATTCTTGAGCGCGCCCAAGGCAATTATCGTGAAATCCTGCAGTATGCCGGTGTCAGCGAGAAGGTTCTTCACAAACCGAACCAGGAATGTCCCTGGTGCGGCGGAGAGGATCGTTTCTCCTTCACCGACAAATTTAGAAAAGGCGATAGCTACTGCCGTCACTGCGGCCATCACAGCGGTGTGGATTTGCTTATGCTGATCCGAAACTTCTCTTATAAGGAAGCGCTTCTGTATATCGCAGACTTTTTCTCGATTCCCGTTGAAGAGTACCGTGCTGTACGTCGCCGCAAACCGGTTCAGAGGACTCGAGACTCCGTCGAAAGACTGTGGAGTTTTTCGCGTCCGATTGAAGAGGGAGACGGCGCCTATGTCTATCTTCGCTCAAGAGGAATTCTCGGGAAACTCCCTCCCGCTCTGCGTTCAATCAAGTCTATGCGATATTCGCAGCAGGCTGAAAACGGGCAGGATTGGGAATCGAGCTATTTCGAGGGCCTCATTGCGGAGATCAGCGATATGCACGGAAAACGAGTGAATCTGCACAGAACTTATCTTGAAGGAGGCCGTAAGGCCGATGTTAAGACAGTGAAAAAGGTTCTCTCAAAGGAGCTCTCCGGCTGCTCCATTCGGCTTGGCGAATATCAGCCCGACGGAGTCCTCGGACTTGCTGAAGGAATTGAAACCGCGCTCTCGGCTTCCGAACTTTTTAAAGTTCCGGTTTGGTCGGTGATCGCGGCGTTTAATTTCAAACAATTTGTCCCGCCGGAAGGCGTCAGAAAACTGATCCTTTTTGCGGATGCGGATCTGAACTTTGTGGGACAAAGAGAAGCCTATTGCGCTGCCGCTGTTTTAAAGCAGCGGTATCCCGCGCTTGAAGTTGAAGTACGTCTTCCGGACTTTCCCGGCTGGGATTGGAATGACGTGCTGATGCACAGGCGCGCTCAGAAGGCTTCGTAGCACCAAAGATGCTTAGCGGCACTTCAGGGCGATAGGCTGGCGGAATTAGATTTCCGCCGACAAAGAAAGGCTCCTGCACAAAGCCTTTCTTTGACGGAAAACATTTGTGCAGTTTTTTATACCCCGCGGGGCTTTCGACCCCGCGGCAGCGGCAGGAAAGCTCCGTTTTTTATTTGGAGTTTTTTATGCAGCAGGTATTTGACGATGTGATTTGCGCGGAAGAGTTTGGTTTTACTTCCGAGCAGAAGGTTCTGGGCTATCAGAGAGAATCATGGGATGTTTCCGAGCATTACCTGATTCCGAAGAAAGACCCGAACTATGTTTTCCGGCAGGAAACACTGGGCATTATGTCCGCATGGTGGGAGATGGGTTCGGGAGAGCCGCTGTTTGTCAGCGGTCCTCACGGATCCGGCAAGACAAGTTTTATCAATCAGTTTTGTGCCCGAGTTCGTGCTCCGGTCATTGCGATGACCGCACGCGCGCGGCTGGATCGAACAGACTTGATCGGTCACTATGTGATTGACAAAGACAAAAGCATGCGCTTTGTTGACGGACCGCTGACGCGGGCCTGGCGGCGCGGTTTTGTGTTTTTGGTTAATGAAATGTCGGCAGCTCCGGGCGATCTCTGGCTTTCGGTCAACGAACTGCTGGAGGGTGCGCCTTTATTTATTGAGGCAACCGGAGAGGTGATTGAGCGTCATCCGCGCACGAGGATTGTCATGACAGACAACATCCGAGGCTTATGTGATGACGAGAAAGGCTCCTACGTGGGGCGTTTCGTTCAGGATCCCGCGGTTATGGACCGCTGCTGGAAAATGCGCATGGACTACATGGACGCGGACTCTGAGATTGCACTCATTCTCAGCAGTACGCCGGAAGTTCAGTGCGTCGGCATTTCTTCATCAGACTGGAAGCGGGAATTTGCGGTGCGTCTGCGCAAATCGGCCGAAAGAGTTCGTGAAGCTTATTGCGGCATGGATCCTACGGTCAGTGTAGACGCGACAATTTCCACGCGTGTTTTGATGAGATTTAGAGATTTGCTGCTTTTGAGTTATCGCTCCAAAGCGATGGGATGCTCTCATCGCGAAGCGGTCAGAAAAGCGCTCCGCATTTCTCTAACTGACTGCCTTGACTCGACAAGCGCCTCAGTCATTGAGAAGCTTGTTGAAGCTGAATTAGGCAATATCGGCGACTATCTCCTCGTGTAGCTGACACGAGGAGGTAAGACAAGAGCTGTCGCAAGTGTTTCTAAACTTTCGTTCGTAAAGAGCGAACAACCCACGGAGATCGAGGGAGTGTTGCCCCTCGATCCTTCGGGTCAGGGCCTCTCCCTTGAATCAAAAGGAGAATTCCATGACCGATTTGTTCCGGGACGCATCTTTCTTTGGCGGATGCGAACCAAAAAATAGTGACAAAACTGATGTTGCCGAGAACAGCCTTGTGCTGGTATCTTTCCGGATTTCCGTTTGGACGGGTATGAGCACAGAGCAGACCTCGGTAGAGGAAGGCGCGGAGAACATGCGTCGAAGACGCATTGTTCCGGCCTCGATGCTGAAAGTATTTTCAGATTTTCGGGTGCGCGCCAAAGCGCTTTGCGCGGAAAGAGGAGAGCCCTATCTGAACGGCTATGTCATGAGGCGATGTGACGCTGTCTCGGTTGAACGAACGCTTGCGATTTGGCGCAGAGAGTTCTGTCGGCAGCGAGACGAAGTGTTTGCGCCGCTTTATGAAAAGAGTGTTTATGACAGGTCGATGGGAGTCGTTCCGAAAGGATGCGCTTCGGACGTGATTTGTCCTTCGACGGATTATGTTCTGCGCCGCATTTCTTTTGAGTTCGACGCCTTTACTCTTGCGAGCTTCAGCGGTTCCCGCTCTTCGCTGCAGTCCTTTATTCAAGGTCTTGCTTTGCGATTTGCCGAGGAACTTGATCTCGTTCGCATTGCCGCTGAAAGCGGCGCCATAACGGATGCGCTGCTTTGCCGGCTGGAGATACTTAAAGATCGTCTTTTAGTTTGGCAGGGCTATCGCGAGGAATTCCGTGACGGCGCGCTGCATCTGACTTCGTGCATTTCTCAGGCCATGCGGCTTAAACCGTATTGCCGGGATAAAACCTCGATGCTCAGTGAAATTGAGGCTGCGTTCAAACTTTTGGACGCGGCTTCGAGGACGGAGATTGAGGCTGAGCCGAAAACTGCGGAGCCTATAGCCGAGTCTGCTGAACCGGACTTTTCTATGGCCTGCGGCTTGGAAGCCATGCTTGCGCGAGGCAAGTCATTATTTTCTTTTAGCTAACACCGGGCGCGCGGCCGAATCTCTAATGAGATCGGCCGCTCAAGCGGTCCCAGAGGAACAGATTTTGAGAGTCGAAACCTGCAACACCATCAACGTCTATAAGGCGGTCAACAGTATTCTTGCCTCGCTTGCGAACTACAAAGACATTCAGATTGTCTTCGGAGGGGTTCCGAGTACGAACGGTAAAACCGTTTACTTGGGAGAGCCGCCCACGCATTCGCAGGACGCGCTTGACGCTTATCTTGCGCACGGTACCCACGAGATTCATCATGTGCTGTTTACGGATTTTACGAATGTTTCCAAGCTTGGCGGTCTGCATCCGCTGGTAAACGCTTTGGAAGACGTTCGTATCGACGCAATCGGCTATCGTAAAACACCGGGCACTTATTTTTGGCGTGAGACTTACTTAGAGCGGATGCTCAAGAGAGGACGTCTGCCTGAAGTCAACGAAAAGACATCGCCTGCGAAGCTTTTATGCCTGAGCCTTTACTGGCATATGACGGACAAGACGCTTGGCTACAGTTTTACTCATATGCTTTCTCAGAGCTCGCAGAACGAATTTATCCGACGTTTTGGCGAGGATCTCTATGAAGAGCTTTCCGCGCTTGCGTATTCAGCAGTGACTTCCGAATCCACTGATGAAGTTATCGCATATGCCAAATTAATCGCCGAACGTTTTATTAAGGAGCTTTCTTTAGGGAAAAACCGCCGCAAAACTTCCGGCAATTCCGCTAAAAAGCAAGCGGAGCAGGAGGCCGTGCCGGCAAAAAACACTTCTTCTAATTCGACCGGTTCCGATGCGGCAACCGACAGGAAGCTTGAGCAAAAGTTTACGGAGCTCTTTGAAGGAGAAAATCCGGATCAGTTTGATATTCATAAACTGCTCGAGCAGGAGAGCAGAAGCAAAGGGAAGTCTCCCGATTTGGCTCAGGGCAGCAACTCGATTTGGCCTGCGGTCAGAAGTGAGCTTACGCAGAGCATAGACGAGCATTTTGTACAGGATTTAGAGCAATACGAGATTACCGCCTCAGCCCGATTCAGAAAATTTTTAAATTCAAATGTCATGCGGCCGAGACATCTGAGCCGAAGGGGCAAACAGCTCAGTACACCGGCGCTTGCGGGACTGATGGTTGGCGAAGATCGTATTTTTACGACGGAAGATACTGTTAAACAGCCCTCGGCCGCCTTTGCCGTGCTGATCGACCGAAGCGGTTCAATGGATAAAAGAACGATGCGTACGGCGGCGATCTGCGGCGCAGTTCTTTGCCGTCTGATTGACCGCGTCAGCGGATGCAGAGCGTCTGCTTATGCGTTTCCGGGAATGGAGCGCAACACGCTTTTAGAGATCAAGCGTTTTGATGAGCGTCCAGAGTCCGTGACAGATCGCTTCGCGGGTATCCGCTCCTTTGGGTATACACCGGTTTGTCAGTCGCTGAATTCGGCAGCCGCGATTCTTTCCAACCGCAAAGAGCGGCGCAAGATTATTTTTATGCTGACAGACGGTTTATGTTCCGAGGAGGAGCTTCTCAAGGAGCGCAGCAAAGTCTTAACAAATGCCGGTATAGAGGTTGTATGTCTTGGCATCGGCAGGCTCTCTCCGCTTATTTTTGATTTGCAGAAAAACATTGAGGATGCTTTTGATATGCAGGAAGCGTTATATGAGCTGCTTGAAGCGACGATGAAAAAGCATGCGGACTGATTAGGCCTCTGAGAAGTCTGAGAAAAAACTTCTAACATTTAAGCGGTCTGCGTGTCTCAAAACGAACGGAATCGAGAAAGCCATGAAGTCTCAAGCCTATGATGGCTCCATCATTTAGTGGAGGAATTCAAATGATTTCTTTTAAGAAAACTCTTTTTGTCGGTTCAATGGCAGCTGCTCTTTTAGGCTTTGGTCTTACAGCCTCCGCTCAGCAGACTCAAGGCCAGCAGGATCCTCAGGATCAAGCCGTTTATTACGGTGCTCCCTGCATGATGGACGGCTTTTATCAAGGTGCTCCTGTTACGAGCCAGTACCCGGTTATGATGGGCTTCTACTGCCCGTATCACGGCATGTATCATTTCCGTCCGGTTTATCTGCCTACTCAGCAGCAACAGCAGATTTACCAGCAGTATCAGCAGGCTCCTCAGACCCAGACACCTCAGGCCGCTGCTCCTCAGACAGCTCCTCAGGCTCCCGCACAGCAGACTCAGCCGCAGAATTAATTTTTTCAATTTGCTGATTCACGCTGTAAGGCGACGCGATTTAAACCGTGCCGCCTAAATTTTTGTTATCAGTCGGGGGTAACAGCAATATTCTTTTTTTCTCGGCTCGATAGAATACTAAAAAGAGAAAATACTTTTATCGACAATGCAGTGAACCGAAAAGATTCGCCTTTATTCCTCGGCGCGGCTATGCGCTGGTGCCTGCTGTGCGCCGCTCATGGACGGATATTTAATTACGTCCGTCGGTTTGGTCTGGTTTCTTTCTGATTTTGTATGCGCTGACAATTCACCTTGGCTGGTGGGATTCAGTGCTTTTGCTTATATTTTCGGTTCTTTTTTTGGTACGCTGTTTGGCGGCTGGATTGGAGACAGGATGGGGCGGCGCGCCTTATATAACTGTTTGCCGTTTTGCCTTGCCGCACTTTGCGCGATGCAGACAGTCTGCACTGCTCCAATTTCTTTAATTGCCGTCCGTTTTCTTCTGGGTTTTGTGACAGGAGCGGATTCTACCTGCGCACAGGCGATGGCTGCCGAGAATTCTCCGAAACTAGTTCGTGCCAAGACACTGACATGGCTGATGAATGCTTGGTTTATCGGCGCGATTTTATCTGCTTGTACCGCATGGTTAATTAAAGAGATATCTTTGAGCTGGATGGTTTATCCGCTGTTTGCCGCAGTACTGGCACTTATCAGTGCATGGGTTCGGTGCGGCGCGCCGGAATCCGCGCTTTGGCTGCTGCATCACGGCAGAAACGCGGAAGCGGAGCGTACTCTTGCCATTCTCGGTCTCAGCAATGCGGCGGAATTAACGGAAGAGGAGAGCTTGCGGAGCAGTGGGCGATTCAACCGCAGGACGATCGGCAAGCTGATTTTTATTTCGGTGTTTTGGTTTTGTCAGGCAGCTCCTGTTACTGCTGTTCTTATGTTTGGGCCGCTTCTTCTAAACGCGCCGGACATGAGCGGCGAGACCGAGTTCGCGTCGACCATTATTGCGTATCTTTTATTTTTTATCGGCAGTTTCGGTGCGCTTGGTCTAATCGGACAAACTAAGCGCCGGCCTTTGATTCTGTGGACGTTTGCGCTGATGGCGCTGGGCTTTTTGATGCTTTCTCAGGTTCATCTCGGATCGAAACTGATGCTGTGGGCAGCCTTGGCGATATATTCGCTGCCTTATGGGATTCAGTCGGTTTTAGATTATGTCTATCCGTCCGAGCTTTTTCCGACTTCGATTCGAGCGACAGCGCTGGGAATTTTAGGTTCCACATCTCGGGTGGGCTCGATGATCAGCTCACTGCTTTTTCCGATTGCTTTTATTTCTTACGGTCAGCAGGCGATGTGCTTTGTCGGCGCCTTTGTTTTGGCGGTCGGCTTTGCGGTCTCATATTTTTACGCTCCGGAGACACATTCGAAGACCGGCATATAGCTATCGGTTAGGTATTTATCGGCTGACTTCAATGATTCATTCAGAATAAACCGATTAATTTTTGGACCAATTGGCAAACAAACTTCTAAACCAACGATGTGCCGGATCCCTGTGGGTTGTGTCCGACCAGATGATCGACATCTTTGGACTGTTTGCAGTCAGTGAGTCAGGCAGAGGTATAGTCGTCAGATCCGGATATAGCTGAAGCGCAAGTTCAGAACTTCTGTCCGTTGAGATCTGTATCAGATCAGTTTTTGTCATTGCCATCCAAGCCATTTCTGCGCGGTCGGTTTTGAATACGATATTGTCATTTTTATTTCTGCCGGTGAAGATGCCGCCGTCCGGAGAAATCCAATCCTGTCGTCTGCCGGAGGGGAGAGAAACTCTTTTAGCTTGGTAGATATCCGCTGGGGTGATTTTCCCGGATTGATACAGTGCGTTTAACGGATGGGATTTTCTCAGCAAAATACAACGATCACCGGATTTGAGATCGCAGTAATGAGCCTGAGGAGGTAGACCGATGGCCCTTCCGATGAGCAAGTCAATTTCCGCTCCCATGAGCGCACTAATGGGATTTGAACTGAGGGAAATATGCTCAACAGAAGCTTGAGGTGCTTCTTCCATAATTCTTGGTAAAACATAAGCCATCATTGACGGGGCAAATCCCGGGTTGCATGAAAACCGAAAAACCTTTCGACAATGCCTGATGTCAAAAGGCTGTTCAGCCATATCACTGCAAATGCGAACGATCTCCTGAAGAGCCGGCATTGTTTTAAGAAAAAACGGCGTTGGAAGCAATCTACCTTTGGAAACTACGAAAAGCGGATCTTTGAAATATGACCTGAACTTCTGCAAAAGACGACTTGAAGCCACGGGCGTTAAACCGAATTTTTCTCCGCTTTTGGCAATTGCTCCGGTTTCATAAATTGTGATGAGGAACGCCGCCTGTTCGGCATTAAAGGGATCATTTTTATTGGTCATATGCATTATCAAAAAATGAAATTCCAAACTGAATATTTTCGCTATTTGATATTTTAACAATTTATAACATAATCTTTTTCGAATCACTTTCAAGGAGAATTTATGAAAACACAGCTTCATTTATCGGTTCTTACAGCGGCGGTTGCTTCTGCTTTAGTTTTAACTGTTCAAACTTCTATGGCAAAAGAATCTGCTCCGAATTCTGTCAGCGCAGCATCTGCTCAATCGGATGAAATTAGCGGCGCAACACAAAAACGCGAAGCAACATCGGGTGCATTTGTGCTGACAAAGACACCGGAAGGCAAGAAACTGCTGACGGATATGGCAGCAGATTTCTTATATACCGGCCCGAGTAAGTTTGACGGAAAGGAAATCGGCGGCGGCCGCAATATGTACTCTATTGCTACTTCTTACGGTAACCGTCCCGAAAATATCACTGCCGAGCTGACGATGGATTACGATCCGGACGCAGGAAAATTTGTTTTCTATGGAACAACCGCCAAAGACAGCGGAAAAATTCTTCGTGCCAGCAAATCCGGTACCGGACTTTCTGTAGCTTGGGTCAAGCAGCTGAGAGAAGATGAAATTAAGAAGTACGGCTATAACTATTATGACAGTTACGGCGTTCAGTTTGACGGACCGGTTGAAGTGATCACTTCTAATTCCATTAACACAGGCGATAAAGCTAAAGATCTGGCTGCGCTGAAACGACTGGAAGAGATCATGGGTAAGTCGCTGACGACGATTAAAGAGTGGAACTTACTTTGGCAGTTTGATCCCAAGTTAACCGGTAAAGAGCTGGAAAAAGCGAAAGAACAGGCGATTCACGATTTCATGTCTTACGAAGACGTATACGTTGTCAATCCTAAGAAGATGATCATCATCGGTTACTTCTATCGTCCTCTTATGGTGAATCCTAAGAACGCATTTGTTTACCGAGATTATCAGATCGATTCATCTAAGCCCGGCTTTAAGCTCGAATCCGCACCCGGATATCAGAAAGCTTTGAGAGACACCAACTGTGCGTACACCGTAAGTAAAGAGGGAAGAGCGCTTTATCCTTTCTTCGATCATCAGTATCCTGCGACATCTGAAAAGAATCTGATCAACCGCCTAGTTGCTTACAAGAACGAACAGGTCTTTGGTTCATCTAAACCCGGAGCCAATGCTAAGCCGCTGCCTGAAGCACTGAAGAAGATTGAAGCAATGTATAACGGAAACGGAAAAGTTGTTTCGAAGGAAGAGGCAGAAAAGCTTGCAAAAGAAGCCAACGGAAAGCGTCAGGCAATTTATTGGGTTGATCCTTCTAAGAAGGCAGACATGCCCGATCACTATATGATTACTTACACTGGCATTGACTCCAACGGTAAACCTTACATCGATATGCAGCCGAACTGGAACAGATATTTCATGCTTCAGCCGAATAATATGTGCGGTATTGCGACACGTCACTCTCTCTATTGGTAATCAATAAGAATCAGACGGGAGATTTTCTCCCGTCATACATCCCAAGAAGGTAAGGTATGAAAATTTTTAATAAAGTATTCCTGTCGGCGCTTCTGTTTCCTACAGTCTCTCTCGCCGGCGTACAGGTTTACGGTATTCTGGATACAGCAATTCTCGGACAGAAAGTAAAGGGTGAAACCGCAACGATGGACTTTACTTCCGGCTACTCAATGGGCAATCGTTTTGGTTTTAAAGGTCAGGAAGAATTAGGCGGCGGATATAGCGTTGGTTTTGTTCTTGAACAGGGATTTAACGTTGATACTGGAACTCAGTTCAATACTTGGAGTAAGAACGGTGTTGTGCAGAGTGGTGCGTTTAATCGTCAGTCTTTCCTTTCTCTTTCAGGTCCTTTCGGTAAGATTGCTTTTGGCCGCTTTGGTGCGTTAACGTGCGGAACCGGAGATTTTAATATTGCCCGCATCAGCGCTTTTGGCATCGGTTATCAGGTCGGATCCTATACGTCCTACACGATCGACTACAGTCGAGTGAACAACGGAATTGTATATGTGTCTCCCTCCTTAAACGGTTTAAAAATATCAGCGGCTTACTCAAACGGCGTTACAACGGATGAAGCAAAATGGTCCGAGAACAGCCACTATTACGGAATCGGCGCGCTCTATACCAATAAGACTGTAGACGCCAGCATCATTTTTGAATCAAATGACAACAAAGGCTCTGTTGGTGTTAAGCCAATCTATACGATTACTGCCGGCGGTTCATGCAATTTTGGAGTCACTAAGCTCTTTGCCGGTTACCAGTATGGCAGTCAGAAGGATAAACGACAGCAGCATGTATTTTTGCTTTCCTCAGCAACGCCTCTAGCCGGCGGTGTTTTGAAGTTCGGCGGAAAATATTTGACCGGTAAACTTGACGGTAAGTCTGTAGTTAAGGATAAGGAGGATAAGTACAACTCCTGGAATTTAAATGCAGCCTATGAATACCCGTTGAGCAAACGAACCATGGTTTATGGATTTGCAGGCTACGCGGACGGAGGAAAGCTTCTCTCCTCGTCTGAATCGATTGCCGCCAGCGGATTAGGATTTAAAGCTATCCGTGTCAACGGTTGGCAAGCTGCGATTGGTTTGAATCACAAGTTCTAATTTGAATCCGCATGAAACCTGAGCCGCATACTAAAAATGGGTTGAACAGAGACTCCATCAAAGCTTCGTTTTGGGTATTGGCCTCCGGATTTTTGGCCGCCCTTTGCGGAGCTATTGTCCACGGCTCAGGGAATCAATACACCATTTACGAAATTTTAGGGAGTAGATACGTCTGCTCTTTTTTGTTCAGCGGACTTTATTTGCTGACTGCCGGAATAAGCCTAAAGCCAAAGTCGATACCCTTGCTTCTTGGCAGAATTGTTTTAGGGACGCTCGCCGTAGGGCTTTGGATTGCTATTACTAGAATCCTTCCCATCAGCACAGCTCAGGCGCTGATATATACCGCTCCGGTGTTTACTCTGATTTTCTCAATCATATATCGCCGGCAGGTCTCATCGACGTTCAGTCCGATTTTAGCGGCTTTAATCTTTGCAGCGGCGTTTGGGGTTTATCTAATCACTCAGCCCGTTCTCAGTAATTGGCTTTATGTCGTGCTTGCGCTCTGCGGAGCTGCATGTCTTTCCGGGGCAAGTTTGTTTCTAAAAGCGATGGGAAAAATCGGAGAGAATCCCTTACTGATTGTTTTTTATTTTTCGATGATAAGCTGCGTTCTCGGAGTTGGTATTAACGGAGTAACTGATGATAGTCGAGAGTTGTCAATGCTCTTTGATCCAGTCCTGATGCTGCTTTCTTTTCTGACGTTTCTTCAGCAGATTTCCGTAACGTTAGGCTGGAGCAGAGGGAGCCCCATCCTCAATGCGCTATGTCAAAACTCGGGGATTTTATTTGCAGTGCTATTCGGCTGGATGTTTTTCGATGAGTCGTTATCTGGGCTCTCATCTGCAGGACTTCTATTCTTAATTCTGTGTCTTTCATCGATTCCGCTGCTCAGATAGAACTTAAAGCTGCGGGTAGGACTAAAAAGGCAGAAAAGACGACATGCAGAATTTTGCCTTCTTAGTTGAACTTGTGCTTGAAGCTGAATCGTAATTCTTAAATTAATTCAAAAAGACATTAAACGTATTAATCCCTTTTATTAGTGGGTTAAATAAAATCAAAGTGATATTAACTTACTGAATAATTGTAAATAAAGTGTATTTTCAGAATTAAAAAATAGAAATATATACGGGAAAATTCCTATATTTGGATGACATAAAAACAGTCTATATAGACTGTAATTAACGTATACTATTTTCAGTCCAGTCAGACTGTTTAAAAAAATAACTCAACCGAAAATAGGAATCCGCTATGAATAAATTCAGTGTGTTAACAGCTTCCGTTCTTTCAGCTCTTATGCTTTCTTCCGTCTCCGCCGCTCCTGTTACAACAGAAGGAACCGGTGTTGGCAAACACGGCGATATCGCCGTTGCTGTCACTTTCGATAACGGCAAAATCACCAAGATCGACGTTGTTCAGAACAAAGAAAACAAAGTGCTCGCTCAGAAGGTCTTCACTGAACTGAAAGACAATGTTGTGCGCACCAACTCTGTTGAAATCGACGGCATCGCCGGCGCAACATTCTCCTCTAAGGGCTTCCTTGACGCGGTTAAGGCCGCTGCCGATAAAGCCGGTGTCAAACTGGCCGCAAAACCCGCTGATACCAAGAAAGCTGACAGCGCCATGGCTCAAAACCAGAGCTATGATGTCGTCGTGATCGGTGCGGGCGGCGCAGGTTTTGCCGCGGCCGTTGAAGCTAAATCCAAAGGCGCTAATGTCGTGCTTTTGGAAAAAATGCCGACCGTTGGCGGCAACTCTCTGATTTCCGGCGCTGAAATGAACGTTGCCGGCTCTTGGGTACAGAAGAACCTGAATATTAACGATGACACACCCGAACGCTTTGCTGAAGACACACTCAAAGGCGGCGACTTCAAGGGCGACCCGGAAATCGTTAAAGTCATGACTGTCAATGCGCTTCCGACTGCTGAATGGCTGAAGAATACAGTCGGTGTGCAGTTTGAAGACGACAACGTCTTCCAGTTTGGCGGTCACTCAAGAAAACGAGCTCTGATTCCGCACGGCCATACCGGTACAGAATTCATCACAAAGTTCTCCGCTCTTGCTGACAAGATGGGCATCCCCGTTATCACCAACATGAAGGCCGAAGAGCTAATTAAGGATAAAGACGGCAGAGTGGTCGGTGTAAAAGCGGTTTCCGCAGGCAAGGATTACACCTTCAACGCTAAAGGCGGTGTTGTTCTCGCCACCGGCGGTTTTGGCGCTAATGCAGAAATGGTCAAGAAATACAACCCGTCGATCGATGAACGCTTCAAGACAACGGACGCACCCGGAACTACCGGTGAAGCGCTCTATATGGCTGAAAGAGCAGGCGGTCAGCTCGTAAATATGGGCTACATTCAGACTTATCCGATCTGCGACCCGATCTCAGGCGTGATCGAACTGATCGCAGACGCTCGCTTTGACGGCGCAATCCTTGTGAACCAGGAAGGCAAGCGCTTTGTTGAAGAACTGGAAAGACGCGACGTAATTTCTAAGGCGATTCTTGATCAGCCGGGCGCATACGCTTATGTGCTATGGAATGACAACATCGGCAAGATCTCCAATACCGTGAAGATTCACGATACGGAATACGATGCCTTTACTAAGCAGGGCATCATGCACACAGCCGACACGCTGAAGGAAGCGGCAGAATTCTTCAAGATTGATCCGGCAGCGCTTCAGGCTACAGTTGACCGCGTCAACAAGTTTGCCAAGGACGGCAAGGATCTGGACTTCAACCATAGAGCCGGTCTTAAAGATCTGTCCACAGGCAAGTACTACATCATCAAGGCGGTTCCATCCACACACCATACTATGGGCGGCCTCAAGATCAACACCAAGGCTGAAGTGCTGGACGCCAACGGCAAACCGATTCCCGGTTTGTTCGCCGCCGGTGAAGTGACCGGTACAACTCATGGCACCAACCGTCTTGGCGGCAACGCTTACACCGATATCATGGTCTTTGGCAGAATCGCCGGAGCCGGTGCCGCCGCTCAGGCTAAGTAATCCCGCCTAACTTCTCCCACCTGTCCCGTCGTTTTGCATAGCGCTTTGCTCAAAAGCAAAGCGTCGGGGCAGTGTCGTCTCAAATCCCTTTTCAAACACAACCGTCTCGAGAATTTGAAATGAAAACATTCCAACTTTCTCTTATTTCAATCGCTATGCTGACCGCAACAAGCGTAAGTGCTGTGGAGCTGAACGGCTCCTCTTTAACCCAGGATGATGCTTGGGCAATCGCAGAAGGTGCGCCTGTATCCATTGCTCCGGAAGCCATGGATCGAGTAAAAAAATCTTATGAACTGGTGCTTGAAGCGGCTAAAAGCGGCAAAGAAATTTACGGGTTGACGGTTGGTGTGGGTCTTAATAAAGACCATAAGGTGATTTCCGCTAACGGCGAACTGAGTGAAGAGGTTAAAGCCGCAAGTCGTCGCTTCAATTACAGCACTCTGAGAAGCCACAGCATTGGTGCCGGTCCCGCGCTGGATCCGAAACTGGTTCGTCTCGCGATGGTTATTCGCTTGAATACGCTGCTTAAAGGCGGCAGCGGAGTTCAGCCGAGAGTGGCGGAACTCTACGAAGAATTCCTGAATAAAGGCGTTACTCCGGTTGTCCCGACAAAGGGTTCGCTTGGAGACGCGGACATTACACTCGCTTCTCACGTCGGATCCGCAATGATCGGTGAATGGAAGGTCATTAATAAGGACGGCAAGCAGGTCGCCTCCATGGAAGTGTTAAAGGAGAAAGGCATTAAGCCTCTGGTCCCGGAAGGCAAAGACGCCCTTGGCATCCTTTCCAACAGCTCGGTTGCCATGGCTATGACCATGGATGCCGCAAAAGCGGTTCGCCAGATTCTGAAAGTTACGCCGATTGTGTACGGCATCAGTCTTGAAGGCTTAAACGGCAACGTTGCGCCGTTCCTTCCGCAGACCGTAGACTTCCATCCGTTCCCAGGCCTTGCTGAAAAAGCCTCTGAATTAAGAAAGGTCCTTGCCGGCTCCTACCTTTGGGATAAAGACGAAAGCCGCAGACTGCAGGACCCGCTCTGCTTCCGTACTACGGTATACACACTTTCTGAAGCTCAGAACGCTCTGAACGACCTGGACAAAGTCATCAATGTTCAGATTAACGGATCGGACGACAATCCCGGCGTAATGGTCGACGCGGATCGCACCGGAGCAGACATCCCGCAGATCGGTCAGTATTTCATTGAAACTAAGAATGCTAAAGGCGCGATTATCCCGACAGCAAACTTTGAAGTGCTTCCGGTCGCTTTAGCGGTTCAGAGAATGGCTTTAGCGCTTGGTCATGTCGGACACAACTCCGCGCAGCGTACGATGCGTTTGGATGAGCCGCAGTTTACCGATCTTTCCCGTTATTTGGCAGCTGAAGGCAACCTCGGTCACGCATTTGGTGCGACAGAAGACACTCTGATTTCCATCTACTCGGAAAATATTGATCTTGCGAATCCGGTTTCTCTGGACAGCTTCCCGGTTGAAGGCAACATCGAAGATTCCGCATCCAACCTTCCGCGTGCCGCTCAAAGACTGAAACAGTCGGCAGACAATACTTTCCTTGTTCTATCCATGGAACTTCTGCACAACACACAGGCAGCGGATCTGAGAAAGATGAAAAACAAAAACTTCAGAATGAGTCCCGAAACAGAGAAACTGTATAAGGCTTATCGCGCAAAGAGTCCTTTTGTTGATCAGGACCGCATTTATAGTATCGACCTGGAAAACGGCGATCAGCTCTTAAAGAACTACTAATTTCTAATAAATGCCTGAGCCTCAGCAATTTGAGGCTCTTTTTTTATACACTTGAAGCATCCGATAAGAAAAATCTCAGAGAACGACTATGCCCAGTGAAAAAGCTTTAAGAACAAGAAACAAGATACTTGAGGCGACACGCGTGTTTATCATGCGTGAGGGCGTAGCCGCACTTTCGATTGATAAGATTGTTAAAGAATCTCAAACCAGCAAAGGCGCGTTTTTATATCACTTTAAAAATAAGAAAGCGCTTTTCCATGCGCTTGTCGAAGAGTATGTTCAGCACTTGGATGAGCGTCTGACGACGAATATGGCCAAGTTTGCCGATAAGAGGGAGCCGCTTGCGCCCGGTTATGCCTCTTGGTATGAGGGGTTTGACGAGGATGACGGCGGGTTTGCCGCTTTGGGTGTGGCGCTTTTAGCACTGCATCTGCATGAGCCGGAGTCTCTGAAGCCTTTTCATGACTGGTATCAAAGACTATTTGAGATGGTAAAAAAATCTCCGATTGATACGCCTCGACTCTTAACCGCGATCATGGCCTTTGAGGGCTTCTTCTTTACGCACAAGATGGGTTTTGACACACTCGATAAAGAAACGAAAGAGGCGACCTGGCGCTTTATTGTGAATGAAGTCGCCCCACAGCCCACTTCGAAAGAAGCGAAAGTCTGATAATTTGACTCGGCCTCACTGATTTAGTAGTGCTTCATAGAAAATTTGTCTACACAAAGAAGCTGTTCAAAAGCACAACGTAGCAAGCAGTGCCGCAGAAGATTGAAAGAAGCGGGTTTTTAACAAACCATTGAAGGATAAGTGTTAAGAAGATCGCTGCGGCTTCAGGAATCGGGAGACCGCCTCTGGCCAGGGTGGATTCAGTGGAAGAGTGGACCACAAGAAGCACCATGATGGCAAGCGGGAGGAATGATCCGACAACTTTTACCCATCGCTGTTTGCTGAGCCAGGAAGCAGCGGCAAAGGGGAGAAAGCGTTCGGTGGCGGTAACAGCCGTCATCGCTAAAAAGACGAGGAACAGATAGCTTAAATCTTTCATTTGGCGGTCTCTCCTTTGGCGCGCGGCAGGGGATTCTTAGTAATGCTGAGCATGACAGAGGCAAGCGCGCAGAATGCGATGGCTATAGCCAGAGCGTTTTCTGCGCTGATCATACGAGCTGCGGCGTAGGCTTCTAAAGAGATCCAAAGCGGAGAGCTGCTGATTCTGCCTCTCCATTGTTCGCACAGCAGCATGGCAAAGAGGCTCGTGAGGACAAAATCAAATCCGGCCAGTTCGATATTGGTGCCTGCGCCGATTAAACCTCCGAGTATGCTTCCGAGAATCCACCACATCCAGTCAAAGACAGCGAGGTACACCAGCTTATTAACCGGGCTTTTCTTAGGTTCAGTCGTGAGAAGCGAGTAAGTTTCATCAGTCAGGAGGAAGGCGACGACCCATTTTTTCCAACCGGTATCTTTAAAGCGGTCGAGAAGGGAGAGGCCGTAGAACACATGCCTTAAATTGACGACCGCGGTGGCGAAAGCGATGGACGCGACGGACATATCCGCGGCGAGCATCGGAATCATCATGTACTGAACGGCGCCGCCGTAGATCAAAGCCGAGCTGATGCCCGGAAGCCACCACGGTCCTCCCGCCTGTACGAAGAGAAAGCCGAATACCACGCCGAGCGGAATGTATCCCATCATGACCGGGATGGACGCTTTAAAGGCGGATAACACTAAGGAATTTTCCTGCTGATTCATTTTTGTTTCTGGTTTGAGGATAAGAAAATTTTAATACGTCGCTCTTTCAAATTAGACGTTATGAAGGATTATTTGTTTCGATCAGGGGTGTGTTTACCAGGATAGAGCATATAACGGAGAAGTGCCTGTGATTTTCCAATTCAGTGTGTACGTTGGGGAAAACAAATATCCAAGACTTACAGCTGGGAGCATGGCAACGCGCTTCTCAATTCAGTCTTTATGTTTCTTGGTCTTCCGTTTGTGCTGATTCTGGGATTTCTGTGTCTGGATGAGTTCCCAAAGACGCATCAGCTTGTCGGCATTGCCTTAATTCTGACCAGTGCAGTGTTCAGCTATTTCGCGGTCGGAAAACTCTTCAAGTCCTCCAAAGGCGTTTAGTCGTTCAATTCTGGTTTCAATAGGAGATGTTCGGTATTCTGCGTGTCGGAAGAAACTCGTATTCAACCTCAAAGCCAGTCAATCAATTAGCACGTGAAAAACACGATACTCAAGTCCCTTATATTTCCTTTCCCTCCTCTTGAAAGGTTTGGAAAACCACTGCTTATCTCTGTCCTCGTATCTCCGGGAAATCTGCTTGTCGGATCGCCGAATGAACTGCCCCCTGAAAATGCGACACTTGGCAAGGAGGCACCTTGAAGAGGAAGATATTTTCTCTTGAGACCAAAAGGTTGGTTCAATCCTTATTCGATGAAATGAAGATGTATCGAGAGATTGAACAACTATCGGGTGTTCCGTAAGATATTTTGCGTTTATGGAAGGCTAAATCCCTCTTGAGCAGTGATTGGATTGCCTCTGAAGAGCGACAATCCCTGCTTTCCACCATTGAAAGCAAAGAAATAGTTAAGCTGCATGGTCAAGGCCTGTCCTGTACTAAGCTTGCAATTCAATTTGGCGTTTATAGAGGTACTATAAAGTCCGTCATAACCCAGTCCCGAAAGAACGAGATATCCAAAAGGGCCGTATCTCGGGCTTTCACAAGTTCTATTGCGGCACAAGTTATGGAAGGGAAGTTTCGTTCCTCGCTAAAGGCAGCTGAGTTCTATGGTCTGGAACCACGTTCGGTTCAACGACGGGTTAAATCCGAATTAAAAAATCGCAAAGGATGTGCAATAGTTGGAGATAGCAGCAGATCCGGAGACGAGCATATGCACTGCTTAATTACGTCCGTCTTAGCCTGTACATTTGCAATCAAAGAGTGGATTACCAAAAACTTTAATTTAAAAGACCACTCTGAATCAAATATTGTCTCAATCGTTGAGTCTTTAAAAGGCAAAGGAGTGCCAATAAAGGAGGCCTGCTCCTGGCTAGGAATCCATCGGAGCACGTTTTACAGGAAGCGGCAAAAACAATTAAGAGCTGAAGAAAATGATCCCTTAGTCACTCAGATTTCTGAGCTCCAAAAACGTCGTAATTTTGCTTACGGAGCAAAGCGAATGGCGGTGTATTTGCGCAAACTAAATGGCTTTGCCATTAATAACCATAAACGCGTCGCCAGACTCATGAGGCTGCATGGCTTAAATTCAAGAGTCCGCCCAAAGCGCAGAATCTATTACAAGACCGAATTGCTTGAGCCTGTTCAGGAACCTTTGTACAACATGCTGAAACGAGATTTCTCTTCATCCGGGCCGATGACAAAACTTGTCACGGGCATGAGTTTTGTCCCGGTAAGAGAGGGCGGGGTTGTGCTGAGCGTGATCAAAGATTTATTTAACCATAAGATAGTTGCTTGGGAAACTGGTTCGAGTGCAACGCTGCAATTAGCGTTAGCTACGTCAGATAAGCTTCCGACGAAGGAAGGACTGTTGCCATCAGATTGTGTCATCCACAGCGATAGAGGTGGAACCTATACAAGTATGTCCTGCGTGAAAGCAGTGAGAAAACTCGGAGCCCGTCCGAGCTATTCTAGGAAAGGATATTTCCTTGCCAATGCAAGCATGGAAACGTTTTACGGGCATATGAAAAGTGAGACGTTCCGCAGAATGACTACGCAGGAAAGAATAGAGCTGACGAGAGCAAAGGCTCAGGAAATCATCGTTGACTACATCACGTGGTACAACACTGAGCGCATTTAACGCTCTTTAGGGTATGTATCGCCGGAGGAGTTCAAAGGCAGCATGTAATTCCGGCTACCGATTGATATCCGGCTAGTTCGCTAAGAAAAGTGAGCGCAAAAAACGATGCGTTAGGGGAGATTTTGTCTTTCAGCTACGCTTTCAGACAAAATCTCCCCTAACGCATAGGAAAATACAATAGGAAATAGCAGAGCTTGTTGCATGTAAGGTAAAATCTAAAGGAATTCTATTTGTTCTACTACTTTTACGCGCTAACTGTCGCAGTCTATGGGGGCAGTTCACGCGACGGGTCACTAAACTTGTCGTTTGACAAAATACTTTCCCCGATAATCTTAAATATGAAGACATCGTCAAAGTATATTCAAATTTTTATACAAATGATATGCTTAAGGATGAATATCTGAGATTAGCCAATTTAGATGCTATTGCATTAATTTCAGAATTCGACCGTACTGGGAGTAGACGTCTAATTGACGCTGCAGATTTGTTACTATCTTGTATTCAGTAAGTTGCCTCGGATGGAGAGGATAATGAGATATACGCTGTCAATAGACTTCAGATAAAGAAACGACTGGGAAATGAATTTTCAGATGAAGAGAAGGGCTTCTTAGTTGTACACGCGAACGGAGATAATCTCCAAATCGCTTTTGGAGTTTATGTATTGATGGGTATTAAACAGAAAACTCAGCAACTTTGGGACAAGTTCTCTAAACCTGAGAAAAAGTGATAGAAGGATATTCTACCTACCACTTTTTGGAACAATTATAACACTTATAATTATGGATAAACTAAGAATGCAAAGCCGTGATGTGGTAGGCGGGAATGTGAAGAAGATTGCCGCGTTGTTTCCGCAGTGCGTCACTGAACGAATAGGTAAGGACGGCATGGCCGAGCTCGCCATCGACTTCGATAAGCTACGCGCCGAGCTGTCGAACGAAATGCTCGATGAAGGCGAGGAGCGTTATCAATTTACGTGGCCCGACAAGCGTGCGGCATCGCGCCTCGCCAATGAGCCTATAAACAAGACTCTGCGTCCATGCCGAGAGGAATCTGTGGGGAAAGATGGCACTCCCGGCGGTTTTGATTCTGAAAATCTCTACATTGAGGGAGATAATCTTGACGTGCTCAAAGTTCTCCGTGAGACATATCTCGGACGGGTAAAAATGATTTATATTGACCCTCCGTATAACACGGGCAATGACTTCGTCTATAACGATGACTTTGCGCAGGGTAAAGAGGATTTCGAGCAACGCAATGGTTTGTTTGATGAAGAAGGCAATCAAACAATAGACCCCATGCAACGCAACACAGAAGCCAATGGTCGCTTTCATACCGATTGGCTGAACATGATATATCCTCGCCTCAAAGTTGCTCGTGATTTACTCTCAGATGATGGTGTCATCTTCATTTCTATTGATGAGAATGAATATGATAATCTCCACAAAATTTGCTCTGAGATATTTGGAGAAAGGAACGTAATTGGAACTATAATTGTTCAAAGTAATCCCAGAGGCTCTATGTCGTCTGCTGAAATTGCAGAATTACATGAATATGTAATTTTGTGTTCTAAAAACCGGGAGTTATCTTCAATTATAGGGCACAAACTCTCCGAGGATATGATATCTGAGTATAAATATTCCGACGTTAATGGGCAGTATAGACTCTTAGGATTAAGAATGAGAGGTGGTTTTTGGAGACGTACAGATAGACCTAAATTATATTTTCCTCTGTACATCAATCCTATTTCTAAGGAGGTGTCTTTAAATAAAGATGGCTCTTTCTCTATACAAGTTTTTCCCATACAAATTTCTACTGGCGAAGAGGGAACTTGGAGGTGGTCTAAGGAAAAAATTATGGCAGATGGCAGTGAGCTTGTTGGAAAACAAGTAAAACGGGATGGCGAAAAAGTATGGGATATTTTTCAGAAAGATTATTTAGACAAAGATAGTGTAAAGCGAACGAAAGCAAAGAGTATTTGGAATGAACCTGAAATGAATTATCAAAATGGAACTAATAATATAAAGTCTTTATTAGGTAATTCAAAACTTTTTGAATACTCTAAACCAACTTTTCTCATCAATCAAATGCTAGAAATGATTGATACTGAAAATTCCATCATTCTCGACTTCTTCAGTGGAAGTGCCACCACAGCACATGCTGTTATGAAACTCAACTCTGAGGACGGAAGCAATCGCAAGTTTATAATGGTGCAGCTTCCCGAAGTCACGGATGAAAAGAGTGAGGCTCACAAAGTCGGCTATGCCAACATTTGTGAAATAGGCAAGGAACGCATCCGCCGCGCAGGAAAGAAAGTCAAAGAGGAAGCAGGTCTGCAAGGTCAAGACCTTGACACCGGCTTCCGTGTCCTCAAACTCGACTCGTCAAATATGGAAGACGTGTTCTATACTCCTGAAAAGTTTGATCCTTCGCTGTTTGATGGTCTTGTGAATAACATCAAGGCAGATCGTACACCGGAAGACCTGTTGTTCCAAGTAATGCTTGACCTTGGCATTGAACTCTCTGCCAAGATAGAGCAAAAAGAAATAGCAGGTAAAAAGGTGTTCTCTGTTGACGATGATTACCTGCTCGCTTGTTTCGACACGGACGTTAACGAAACTACTATCGAAGAAATGGCGAAACTGCTACCCACGCACCTTGTCATTCGCGATGCATCTGCCGCTAACGACAATGTGCTTGATAATTTCGACCAAATCATCGAATCTTATTCTAACGAAAAGAAGATAACAACCCATATCCTCTAAGCTTGATGAAATTTCAATTTAAGATACAGGGGTATCAGACCGAGGCTGTCGAGGATACGGTGAACGTGTTCCGCGGTCAGCCGAAAAGAGACCCGAAACATTACCGTCGAGACATCGGCAGGATAGCCCAAGGTTCTATCTTCTTCGAAGATGAAGAAGACGGCTATCGCAATGCCGATGTGGAACTCGATAAAAAGCAGCTCCTTGACAATATCAGGGAGATGCAGATCAGAAACCAAATCGTGCCGAGCACATCTCTTGCCCTCGGACATGGCGTTGTGAATCTCGATATCGAAATGGAGACTGGCACTGGTAAGACTTACGTCTATATTAAAACGATGTTTGAACTAAATAAGCAATATGGCTGGAGTAAGTTCATTATCGTTGTGCCGAGCATCGCTATACGAGAGGGTGTCGCTAAATCTTTCAGTATGCTTGAAGACCATTTTATGGAGCATTACGGAAAGAAAGCCCGTTGGTTTGTCTATAACAGTTCCAACCTCAATCAGCTCGACCAGTTCTCGCAAGACAGCGGGATCTCTGTTATGATTATTAATATCCAGGCTTTTGCAACATCAATGAAAGAGGGTGGCAAAAGCAAGGAGAGTCGCATCATCTACTCAAAGCGTGACGAATTTGGCTCTCGACGTCCGATTGATGTCATAGCAGCCAACCGTCCTATTATCATTATGGACGAACCTCAGAAGATGGAGGGTGCAGCTACTCAGTCCGCGCTGGCAAAGTTCAAACCACTCTTTGTGCTTAACTATTCCGCAACCCATAAGACCAAACACGATACCATATACGCACTTGACGCTTATGATGCTTACAAGGAGCAACTTGTAAAGCGTATTCAGGTGCAAGGCTTTGAAGTCAGGAACCTCAAAGGCACGAGCAAGTATATGTATATCGACGGAATTGTGTTGTCTCCAAACCACGCCCCGGAAGTCCGCATAGAATTGGAGTGCAAGCGTAAAGACGGATCAATCCGACGTGAAATAAGGAAATTTGGCGTAAACGATTCTCTCGCCGCTGCATCGGGTCTTGCCCAATATAATGATTTCGTTATTACAGACATCAATCCTCGCGGTCGAGGGTCAGTTACCTTCCTTAACGGTGATACTCTATATTGTGGAGAGGTCGTTGGCGACACTAACGAGGAAGCAATGCAACGTGTTCAGATTCGCCAGACAATTATTGCACATCTTCAAAAAGAAAATGAACTTTTCAATCGTGGCATCAAGTGCTTGTCGCTTTTCTTCATTGATGAAGTAAGCCACTATCGTCTGTATGATGATGAAGGTAATGAGGTGAAGGGTAAATTCCAAAAGATATTTGAGGAGGAATACGCCAGGATTATTAATGACTTTATCACCGTCTTTGATACTCCATACGATAATTACCTGCGCAGTTTCAAACCCTGCGAAACGCACAAGGGTTACTTCTCTATCGACAAGAAAGGGCGTACGGTGAACTCCGAAACCAAGCGCGGCTCAGACATATCGGACGACATCTCAGCCTACGATCTTATTCTCAAGAATAAAGAACGTCTATTGAGTTTTGAGGAACCGACTCGCTTTATTTTCTCCCATTCCGCACTCCGCGAAGGTTGGGATAATCCCAACGTATTCCAAATATGTACGTTGCGCCACAGTAATTCAACCACAGCCAAGCGTCAGGAGGTAGGACGCGGCTTGCGTATATGCGTTGACATGAACGGTATTCGCCAAGACAAGGAATTACTCGGTGATGATGTGCATGAGGTAAACCAACTTACCGTTATTGCCAACGAGAGTTATACCGACTTCACCACAGCACTTCAACGCGAAACCCGCGAGGCTCTGCGCAACCGTGTAACAGCAGCATCACAGGATTATTTCATCGGCAAAGTGGTAGTGGATTCCAACGGAGAAAAGCATACCATTGACTTGATGGATACCACTCTAATTTTAGGTTATCTGTATCAGAGCGGATATATTACGCGAAATGGTAATCTGACACCAAAATATCACGCTGATGCAAAAGCTGATGAGTTGATGATTTTGCCGGAAGATTCTCCTATAAAGAAAATTGAAATCGGTATGCAGAAACTTATTGCCGGTATCTTCAATCCCAAAGTTCTTGAAGAGATGGTAGAGGAAGTTTCTCCGACTACTGCGGCAAATGAACTTAATAACAATTTCACTGACAAACGATTCCAAAAACTCTGGAATGAGATTAATCATAAATACGTCTATACTGTTCATTATGACAGCGAGGAACTGATTGAAAAGGCTATCGCTAACCTTAAGAAGAACCTCACAGTTACCAAACTACAGTATGTTATGGTTACAGGCGACCAAGATAAGGAAAACGTAACAGAGTTTGGTAACACGAAATCTACCACTCGCGAACTGACTGACATTTCCACTTCGTCAGTGCCTTATGATGTTGTCGGAGACATTGCTAAAGGTGCACGATTAACACGGCGCACGGTTGTTAAAATTCTAAAGGGTATAGGCATTAAGGCCTTGTTGTTCAAGAACAACCCTGAGGAATTCATCCGCAATGTCATTAAGACCATCAGAGCGGAAAAGGCGACTATGATTGTAGATCATATTACCTACAATCCGACTAAGGCAGATCCATACGACAGCACTATCTTTGTGCCTGAGCATAGGCTTAATGTCAACAAGGCAGTCGAGTTGTCAAAACACATTACCCCATATGTAGCCTATGACAGTGACGAAGAGAAAAAATTTGCACAGGGTCTGGAAGGTGCAAGGGAGGTTCTGATTTTCGCCAAACTTCCCCGCAAACTCAAAATTCCTACACCCGTCGGATACTATGCACCTGACTGGGCGATAGTTTTCGAGGAGGGTGCAGTTCGCCATGTGTTCTTTGTTGCCGAAACCAAAGGCTCACTCGACAAGATGGAACTTCGTGGCGTAGAACTTGCCAAAACAGAGTGTGCTAAACGCCTATTCAACTCGATCTCGACTAATACGACTCGATATGGTGTCGTTGACAAATTCGATAAACTATACGACATAATCAACGGAATAGATTAGGACACGGATACAGACAACGACATTTACCGCAGGATTCATTTCGCTGTAATGGCGATTGAACGCGGAGCACGGAAATTGGGTATCTCTAGCAAGGAGATGCACGACCGATTGAGCGAACAAGACTAAATCCAAAACAGGCTCATAAAAAGGTATGAGGAACTTCATACGCAAAGCCTCGATTAGGTTGCCGACGACATTAGCGAGACACTTCTAAACTGGGAGGCTGGATTGTAGTATCAGCCTTTAATAAATCTAATTGCCATAATAATGAGCAAGAAGTCAATACGGTTTTTCAATGATCGCGAGGTGAGGGCGGTCTGGGATGACGAGAACAACTGCTGGTGGTTTCGGCTACTGACGTGGTGCGTGCTATCAATGATGAGCCGGACTATACGAAGGCCGGCAACTATTGGCGTTGGCTTAAGCAAAAGTTAAAACAGGATGGCGTTCAGTTCGTGAGCAGGGCGAACGCATAAATTAATTTAAATTTTTGTTAAAAATAAACACAAAGGATCGTATTTCTTATATAATATACATATGTTTCATATGTAGTTAATATTATGCCTAATGAAATAGATAAGAAAGAATTGGAAAGTATCATTCCGACCGGTTGTCGTCTCAACTGGGATAAACGGACCAATCGGTACTATGTTTTTAAATCTACTTATGTATACGATCAAAAGATTAAACGTGGCAGAGAAAAACGCACTCAGGTTGGCACCGTAGTAGATGGCAAATTTACCTACGCGAAAAGTTACCTTCTTAAACAGAAAGTGATTTCTTTAGAGGCAAAAATCAACACTGCTGATAATAAAAAACAGTAAAAACTGTACGTACGGCTTGTGAAGAAGAAATTAGCGACACAAGACAGACCGGGAAAGTTGTGTATCCATTGGCTTACGTCTATTTAGTCTCGTTATTAAGCAGCCTGTCCGGTCAAACTAATTGTGTTCAGATTGCTGACTACTGGAAGAACAACCGTCCGGCGTTAGAGTCAATCTTTGAAGACTTCCCAAAACAAGATATTTCTCATGATACGGTTCGCCGCCTGCTAATGCTTATTGATCCGGATCAATTCCAAAGCTTCTATAGCAAACAGGTTAAGCCGCTGTTGCATCAATTTACCTCTAGGGTTGTTGCGGTTGACGGGCAGGCAGTTCGGGCCTCAAAAAACTCGACACAAAAGAACGGCAAGTACATTCTTACTTTCTACGATACGGATAATGGAATAGCTCTTGGACAAAAACTAATCGGAGAAAGACATAACGAAATAACCTACGCCGCCGACATGGTTGAAGGATTAGATTTAAGAGGCAGCATTGTCACGGCCGATGCTCTTCATACTCAAGAGAAATTTGCGGCAAAGCTGATTGAACAAGGCGCTGATTACTGCCTGGCCGTTAAACAGAACCAAGAAACTCTTTATTACGATATTCAGTTGTGCTTTGTCGATAGGTTGGACACTCGGACTTTAGAGATCGAGAAGATTGAACTGGGACACAGCCGAATAGAGACTCGTCGTATCTCGGTTTTACCAGGTAATGCCCTAATGGCAGATCATTTAAAGAAATGGATCGGCTTAGATGAAGGAACCATAATCAAGGCTACGACGGAGGTTGTTGACAAAGCAGCCGGTCAAATAAGTTCCTTAGACAGGTATTTCATCTGTTCATTAAATTGGTTCAATACACACATTGCCGAACAATGCGCGAGGGCTGTACGGCGCTACTGGGGTATTGAAAATGACATGCACTATGTCTTAGATGTAGATTTCTTTTAAGACAGAACTCAATGCAAGAACGCAAATTACCTACAAAATCGCACTCTTTTCCATAAATGGGCGCTAGGAGTAATTAGGCAGACGCAGAAAGAGGAAGAAAACAACACGGGTAAAACAGCAAAAAGTGTTAAGCGATACATGGCTCAATTCAATGCTCCCAGTATCGCTCTCGACGCTTTAACCAGGATTATTGGATAAAAGTTTCATGCGTACGCCCTGTATTTTCAACTACCTGCCTTCTTTTTTGTTTAGCTTTGATTATCGGGAGGTTAAAATTTAGGTTAATTGAAGCGAGAAAAAATGGCAAATATTGAAAATAAGTTACTTCCGGTTGGTACATCAGACTTTTCTACTTTACGATTAAGAAATCAGATATACGTAGATAAGACGGAACTTATTTATCAAATAGCCTCTCAATCGCAGAAATTTTTTCTTGCGCGTCCAAGGAGGTTCGGAAAATCGCTGCTGATATCTACTTTTGAATCTCTTTTTAAATATGGTCTGCGAGACTTTAAAGGTTTGGCTATTGAAAATCTCTGGAAGGAGGAATGCACCTACAATGTAGTGGGTTTGGATTTCTCTTTAATACCGTCCTTTTCATCTGTTGAGGTGTTTTCCAAGAAATTCATGGCGATCCTTAGTGGAAGCTTTTCTCCGTTTGGGTTTAATTATGTTCCTGATCCGCTGAATGATTTTTTTGATCAGCTATTTACATGGATGAGAGCGCAGCCGAGAAATTCATTGGTTATTCTGATTGATGAATATGATGCTCCGCTTACGGGCTGCTTGAATAATAAGGATTTATTTGAATCGGTTAGGGCTGTTATGGCCAATTTCTACGCAATCCTAAAATCTAATGATAGGGTTTTGCGTTTATTACGGGAATTACCAAATTTAATAAAGCAAGTATTTTTTCCGGGCTCAATAACCTGTCCGACTTGTCACTTGATGTTAATTACGGCAGCCTTCTGGGATACACTCCGTATGAAGTGGAGAAGTACTTTTCTGAATTTCTTTCTCGTGCAGCAAAAAAACTTTGTCGAAATAAAGACGAACTTTTTACAGAACTGATAAATCGTTACGACGGTTTTTGTTTTGAAAGGAGCGCAAGCATCCGGGTTTTTTCCCCTTGGTCTTTGCTCCAGTTTTTATCATCGCCTGAGAACGGACTGATAGACTATTGGTTTGAAAGCGGCGGCCGGCCTTCTGTATTAATCGAGTATTTGAAGTCGCACTCGCTTAGGAATCCTGAAGAGTACGGACGAGAAAAAACGATATCTTTATCCGAATTGTCAGGAGCATCCGATATTGAAACACTCTCCGATATTGGACTTTTGACTCAAACGGGATATTTGACCATTAAATCAGTGAGATTTGGAAACACGGTTTATCTGGATTATCCCAATGTAGAAGTAAGGACTGCGATGGCGCAGCACTATACGAGTTGTTTGTTGAATGGTCGTACAGCAGGCGAGGTGGGAGCCGGTTCTATCGCAGAGGTCTTGAGAGAGGATTCTGCTGAATCAGTGTTTCATATCCTTAATCGTCTATTCCTATCGATAGATTTTCAGGGTTTCCCGGTCCGTGATGAAGCTTCAGTTAGAGCTTATGTTCAGGTTTACATTGCCGGTGCCGGACTCAATCCTAAAATTGAACATCATAATGCTCATGGCAGAAGCGACCTTGAGGTAGGTGTTGGTGATCGACACTGGGTGTTTGAATTTAAAGTGGTTCGTAAAGGTGAAAGCAAAGAAGAAAAACTGCGGGCCTGGGTTGAGCAAATGACATCGAAGCACTACGGTGAACAGCAGAGCGGTCCGGAACTGAAGAAGGTCGTGCTCGTTTATTCCATTGAGGAAAGACAGTTCGTTAAGTTGCACGAGCTGGTGCCGCAGCCTTAGTCTTTTCGGAATAGAAAATTCAACGCTGATTTGCTGTTTTCGAAGCATCAGCTCCGATAAATCGGCACATCAAAAATTTCTTTCATGCGGGCTTCCGCCGTTTGTTCCTCTTCGTCCTTTTGCGCGGAAATCTCAGTTAAAACAATTCTGACGGAATCGGAAATGACCGCTTCAGTCCCTGGAATACCGCGCATGACCATCGCCTGCGTCGGACAAGCTTCAATGCATCTTCCGCAGTTAGTGCAGCGCATCGGATCCGCGGTCAGCTTGAAGTGACCGTCCTCGGTTTTATCCGACAAACATCCTGTCGGGCAAAGCAAAGTGCAGATATTGCATCCCGAGCATTTTCCGCTAATGACGCCGGGGAGCGGAAAAATCTTCTCCGAAATCTCAAAGCCGGGCCTTCTCGCTTTAAGCAGCTCGATGGCCGCGATGAGCATTTCACGCTCCGGCATTGTAAAAACTTTGTCGGTTTTAGGAGCTCCGCCTGATAAAGAAGTAATTTCGCTGATTCCATGCAGACGGTCGGAAAGCCTACTGAAGATTCTTCTTCGGCCAAGACTGATTTTATCTCCGTCATTTTCTTCAGCACATACCGGCCGAAACTGAACGCCTAACTTTGCGCAAAGCGTCTCGCAGTCGTCTGCCAGAACCTGAGTCGGACAGCCTCCGTTATGGCTTGGGCAGCGCTCGCAGTCGGAACTGTGCAGCTCGATTTTGGTATTGAACAGTAAATGGGCGAGCAAAATCAGCGCGGGACTGACGCCATTGAAGCACCCGACAGAAACACCATTTTTTCTGCTTTGGGCTTTTGGACAGGTAAAAGCAAGGGCAGAAGACGCGGACGTGCTATGAAGTCGATGTTTAAGCGCGGCCAGTACGCCAAATAACGGATATCTGCCGTATGAGAACGCTTCCGTCGGACAGGCTCTGATGCAGGCGCCGCATGCGGAGCATTCGCTGTTTTCGATAGAGATCGTCTGATCTTTAATCGAAAGCGCCTGCTCGCGGTACACCTGAACGCATTGATTGCAGGATGACTTAGGAAAAAGCGTTTTCACACACCGGTTCTTTTCAAAGGTTATGTTCGCGTAGTCCGCAGAACCGGCGTGACGCTCAATTTCGGCGCTGCACTTAGCTAATAACCGGTTCAGCAGGTCTTCCTCTATTGATATATTCGTCATTTTCTGTTGTTCTCTTGGAGGCTGATTGGCGTACCTTCTCACAGTCTGCACTTAAAAAGTCAGAAATGGCTTTTGCGGCAAGCTGACCGCTTTCAATCGCCGTCGCCACAAACCCCGGCCCGTTGACCGCGTCTCCCGCGGCAAATACCTTAGGATTGCCGGTTCTTACGGAGCCTTTAGTGAGGAGGATACCCGCGTTTCTAATGAAATTATCACACGGTCCTTTAAAACCGTATGCGCAGATCACAAGTTCCGCGGGCAGCTTTAAATCGCTGCCGTCCGGCCTTGCGACTCTAATTGTCTTATCCGCTTCAATCGACTGAATCACCGATTCTTCGAGGAATTGAACGCCTTCCTCTCGTGCGTATTCATAATCATCTCTCGGCGGATTTGCTTTCAGAAGCGATTTGCGAAAGAGACAAGTGACGGAAGCAGCACCTTGTCGCACCGCGGTTCTCGCGCAGTCAAGTGCTGTTCCTCCGATGCCGAGAACAACGACGTGTTTGTTCTTGGCAGACGACTCGGGATTCGGTTTGGAATCTGCGCGCAAAAAGGGGAGCGCCTGAGAAACAAAGCTTAAATCCGATCCAGGGACGTTTAAAGCGATGGGTTCTTCAGCGCCCACGGCGATGAGCGTCGCGTCGTGGGAGTCTGTAATACGGAGCAGCTCGTCAGCGGAGGCAATTTCTGATCCAAGCTGAAAATCGATGCCGGATTTAGCGTAGAGTTTTCTGCGGTGGATAATTCGATCCTTTGCCAGTTTGAAAGAAGGAATCCCGTACGCAGTCAGACCGCCGATTTCATTTTCGCGTTCGTAAACAGTGACTTTGAATCCCTGAGAACGCAGCATATCCGCGGCCGCGAGTCCGGCCGGACCCGCACCAATCACGGCGACCGAGGGACTCTTGCGGTTCGTGCGCGCTCTGTGCGTCCGATAGCCTCGATCAAGCGTTCTGGAAGAAGCAAAGTAAAGGAGCGCGTGGATGTTCACCGGCTCGGAAATCTCTCCTAACGGGCAGGCCGCCATGCAGAACTTATCCTTCGGACAAAGGTGCGAGCACAGCTCCGGAAGTTTGCCTGCCTGAAGAAGCTTTTGTCCTGCCGCTTTAGTCTCGCCGTCTGCGAGCGCTTTCAGTACGTCGGGGATCGGATTGTGCTGAGGGCAGGCCTGAACGCAGGCTCCGCACTGGATGCATCGGCTGCTTTCAAGTTTGGCGTTTTTAAGTGTGAAGGTTTCTTCCGGAGCCGTAAAGGTTTCTTTTGAAACGACGGACTTTTGTGTCGAAACTGCCGCAGGCAAAATCTTTTTTAAATAAACGGGATTGGGCGCCTGACGAGTCGTCTCGTTTTTTTGTTTGGCTTTAAAAAACGGGAAAGACACCGCGGAAACCGGACACCTCTGAGCGCAGGCGCCGCACTTGAGGCATCGGGAACTGTCAGAGCTCGGTACTGATTTTCTGAGATCAATGCTTTCCGGACAGGCATTTCTGCAGACTTGGCAGTTGAGTCCGGAGGCTCTCAGACACTTTTGAGCGTCAATCTTCGGAACAAACGTCTTATTAAAGCGGCTGATTAAAGAAATAAAGGCGCCGATCGGACAGATGAAGCTGCACCATCTTCTTAAAAAGAAGATTTCAAAGAGGAGCACGCCGAGTATGACGAGCGGTGTGATCGTCGGGTCATTGAACTTCAGCATGTGCAGTGTACCGATGATCAAGGCGAACGTGAGTCCGACAGGACAAATTAAACAGAAAACCGGAAAGGAAAATACAGCGAAAGAAACCAGCGCAGCGGCAAGAACAAAGAACGGGCCTTGTTTCTGAAGGTTTTCTGCACGGATTGCGCTTTGTTTGGATGAATCTGCCGCTTCGTGAATAACAGACTCTTTAACAGAGGTTTCAGTATCGTTGTTTTGAGTGCGGATGCAGGCTTGCAGTTCATTGTCGCGGGTTTCTTTCGCCTTGATCGGTTTGGGTTCTGTGCCGAAGAGTTTTCTCAAAGGCGGCACCGGGCAGAGCCAGCCGCAGAAAAAACGTCCGAATAACACGATCACTGCCGCAAAGACGGCAAGGCAAATCAAGACATGTAAAGTCGGAGATTTGGACGCGAAGGCGCTCTCGAGCGCGCCGATCGGGCAGATCTGAGCGATTGCGCCGATGCCGAATGAAGAAAGTGTCCCCCAGCCGGTGTGCCAAATGACGCCGGACACTACCGCTAAAAGAAAGAGGCAAAGCGTCAGCGTTCGCAGAACTGAGAATTTTTTCACGGCGCCTCCTTAGTATCTTTAACCTCCAACGGTACGATTTCAATGCCGCGGACCTTACGCCCTGTATAAGCTTGAAGAACGTTGGCCGGACAAATATGTTCGCAGACGCCGCAGCCGTTGCATTTGTCTTCATCAATGATCGGAATCATTCTCTCGTCCAGAGAAATCGCGTCATACGGGCATTGTTCTTTGCACTTGGTGCAGGCGCCGGTTCTGAGCGCAATACAGGTTTCGGTTAAACGCGCTTTGCCGATCGGAACGGTTTCCCCGATGTAATCCGTAAGCGCTCCGGTCGGGCAGACTTCGATACATTTGCGGCAGAAGTCGCAGGACCCGTATTTGTAGTTCATGACGGGCGTGCGCAGGTTTAGGACGCCTTCGGAAAAACCGCCGATCGCAATGACATCCGTCGGACATACGCTTCGGCAGCGGTCACAGCGAATGCATTTGGAAAGAAATTGCTCATTCTGTCCGCCCGGCGGTCTTATGAGAGGCTCGGCTTGAGTTTTAGACGCGCCCCAGCCCAGCGCGAACAGACCTGCAGAAGTGCCTAATGACAGGAGCAGGCCCCGCCTTCCGACAGATGCAGTTTGAGAACTCATATTTGCCTCCAAGCTGCAGGGATTTCGTTTGCGGTTATAGTGCCGCGAGGAATCGTGAAGGAGGGCGCAAACCGAAGCAGACAGCGGCTGAAGTCATAATCGTTATCCATGGGGTGAGTTTGTTTGCTTTATTCTGAGTGTTTTTTGATGCATCAAATAGTGCGATTTTGCAAAGAACTCCTTAAAAACAACAAAGTGCCAAAAAATCACTTAGATATGACATTAACTGAGGCGATGGTCTCGAAGAATTCTATTGTGTTCGCGGATAGCGCCTGCAAGCATCATGGCAGCGCCAAGGTAAAACCGCGACCGGACGCTGGCCTTAATTTGGCTTGTGAACTTTGGCACCCAGTTATGGATATGATCATCAAGGAACGTCTCCTGATCTTCGATCAGAGGCTCATACTCCGGCGAAGTTTCTTCTGTATTTTTTAGCTTTTCGACCAGGTATGCGAGGAATTGAAGCTCAATGGCGATATGATCGTCGTAGAGTTCGCTGTCATTGAACACGCCGTGGGCGTTGAGGATTTTACGGACATCCTCAAATGCTTTCTGCATCACTAACTGCTGAGGGCTCGTATAGACGGACTCGTAGGGGTAGGCCGCTTTGCTTCCTGCGGTGCCGATAAACGCCGCGGCATATTCGGCTGCGAGAAGATCGAGATAATTATCCGGCTGCTCTTTCGTGAGCTCTTCATGAATGATCTGCGCGCCCCGCCGAATTAAAGGCTCGTCGCAGAAGTCGTCCAAGCCCAGACTAAGGAGCCAGTCCGCGGCTGCCTGATCGATTTCTTCGCCGAATAAGCGCGAGATCACTTTGTAGTTGATTTCAAGATCGAGTAATTCCAGATAGTCAAAGGCCATGATTTGAATTTCCTTGGTTTGAACGCCTGTGGGATGTCAGTGCCGACGAGGTTGAATCGGCCGGCACTGATCTGTTAAGGATTGAAGAAATGCCAGGCTGCTCGTCCGATGTCAAAAATAATACTCTGCCATAAGAACGAAGCAATAAAGACGCCTATGAGTCCGATAGAAGCAGAAAGCTTACGGGCTTTCCTAAGCAGAGCGGCCGCAAGCGGAAGAAGAATGCCGCAAAAGACGCAGCCAATCCAAAACTGCAGACTCAGAACGCCGGTGACAAGCTGCTGCCCCGCTTCCGAAGTGTCCGGGTTTGCAAGCAGACCTGCGATATAAGCACTAAAACCGATGACGCTTACAGCAGAAGCTGCAAAAGAGGACGCTCTTGCTTTGGCGCCGTCCGCGTCTTCTAATTCGCACGCCAGCAGGAAGCTGAGAGAAGCGGCTGTCCAGTACAGGCCGATGAAGGGAATCATCAGCGTGTAGGAACTCAGGACCGGACGCCAGCTCATCACCATGTTTGCGCCGAGTGCTGCGGTTGCGACGAAAGCAAAAAGCGCGGAGAGCAGGATGATGACTCTGGTTATAGTCTGATCAGCCTCTCTGAAGAGCGCAGCCAGATATGCGGCGCTTGTCAGCAGCGCGCCCGCCACACCGATCATCTCCCAGAAAAGCCGGGAAGCGGGATTGGCAAAGACACCTAAAATCATGCTCGGTCTTCCGAGATTGGAAACCGCCGCCAGGCCGCCGAGGGCGAGGCAGACGAAACCGAGCGAGGCGAGCGTCTTCAGAGTTCTCTCAGTAAAGTTCGAGAACTCTGAAGCAGCCAAGGCAGCGAGAAGACCTGAGCCTAAACAGAGTAAGGCTGCAAAAAGTGATAATGTCCAGTCGCCGACCATTTCTTCTCCTTAGAGCATCTTCGGAGGTTTGCTGACCCATTCGCCGGTCTTCTTATGAAGAATGTAGCGAACCGAAGGATGATTTCCGGAGTCCGGCATGCTGTGCACGTTCTCTTCGCCGGCAGCGGCAATCGCCTTAGAAACATCGCTCTGCGGGTCATCGATGTCGCCGAACAGACGAGCGTTGGCGCAGCAGGCCTTAACGCATGCGGGCTGCTCGCCCACTTCCTGAAGGTGACGGCAGAGTGTGCACTTTTCAACCACTTTGTTTTCCGGATTGAAGGAACGAGCGCCGTAGGGGCAGGCCGCGATACACATTTTGCAGCCGATGCATTTTTCTTTGTCCACAAGCACCTGACCGTCTTCCGTCTTGAAAGAGGCGCCGGTCGGGCAAACCTTCACGCAAGGCGCTTCACGGCAGTTCTGACAGACGGTGGGCAGGAAGTACTGCTTCAGGTCGGGGAACTTCCCGACCGGTCCGATGGAAAGTACTTTGTTGTAGTAGACGCCGAGCGGAACATTGTTTTCGTTTTTGCATGCCACTTCGCAGGCAAAGCATCCGATGCAGCGGTCGAGGTCGATAACGAGTGTTTTTTGTGCCATTTTTTATCCTTCGATTTTCGGTGTGTTGTCAGACGGGCTGGGCATCCAGACTTTGAACTGTTCAGGTTTGGTCCATACGCCTTCGGGGCCTTTGTCGGCTTTGGAGATGCGGACTTGGTAGCCGCGCAGCGTATATGTGCCGACCATATCGTTAAACGGAGCCGTGTTCTTGGAGAGCACGTTGACGTTGGCTTCCTTCCAGCCGAGTGTATCAGACGAGAGTTTTTCCGGGAACCAGAAGCGTTCCATGTAGAGAACGCCCGGATTGATGCCTTCGGTCAGTCTTGCTTTGCCTTGAGTTTTGCCGCGTTTGGATTCAATCCAAGTCCAGTCGCCCTGCTGAATACCGTACTTCGCAGCGGTTTCCGGATTGATCCAGACTTCGGGAACTGGGTAGATTTCGCGCAGATACGGAATGTTTCTGAGCGTGCTGTGGTGGTACATAGGCAGACGGCCGTTGGTCATCACGAGCGGATATTCCTTAGCGATTTCCCGGTTTGGACTTTCATACGGCTCAAGGAAGTAAGGCAGCGGATCGTAATCTTTTTCTACCGGGTCAAGTTTCTGCTGCGCGTAAGGCGCGCCGGTGCGGCCCATGGTGATGAATCGGTCCGCATAGAGTTCAAGTTTCTTGGAAGCGGTGCCGAAACCCACCGGAAGACCGGTCTTCGGATTGATCTTCTTATAGACGTAGTAGCTGTTCCACTTGTCGTACGGCATTGCTTGGATAAAGCCTTTTTTCTTGAGTTCCGCGAATGTGATGCCAAGCGGTTTGAGTTTCAGATCGAGGATCTGATCCATGGAATCCCACTGCGGGAGGTCCGCACCCATGAATTCCGGATCAAAGGATTTGCGGCAGACTTCATGGCCTAATTCGCCGCAGCGCTTGAGGATCTTGGACCAAATGACCGTTTCATGCCGAGTTTCCCAAGTGTGTACGACTGCCTGACGAGCCCAAACGGTGTTGAGCGACTCTGCGAGGAAGTCGGTTTCGAGCCATTCGGTTGTCGGAAGCAGCATATCCGCGTACATCGAGAATGAGGTCGGATAGTTAAACATATGAACGATGAAGTCCACGTGCTTTGTGGCTTCCGCCCAAGAACCCGCATCGCCGATGACGCCGAGCTTATTGCCGGAGCGTTCAAGCCAGACTTTGATCGGATAGGGTTTGCCGGTCATAATGGCTTCCTGGATTCTTGTCGGCTGGGCAGCGTCCCAAGAGAGCAGGCCTTTGAATTCAACACCGCCCAGGCGTTTGGCAAGCTGTCCCGGAGGCAGCAGGCGCTCGCAGCGAGAAACCAGGCTGTTCTTCGGAGGAACGGCAAGCGGATTGCGGTTCATGAGTGTACCCGGTTTTTCCACGTAGCCCATCAAAGCGTTGAGGATAACCGCGCCCATCGCGGCCTGCACCGAGTTCGGGTTCTGGTCGGTGGCAACGCCCAAAGAGATGCCGCCGGGGCCTTCAGCGTAAATCTTGATCGCTTCTTCGATTTTTTCAGGTTTAAGCCAGCAGGTTTCTCCGGCTTTTTCAAGTGTCCACGGTTCAGCGCGTTCCTTGAGCAGACGGAAGCCTGTCTTGTATGTTTGTCCGTTATAGGAGAATTCGCCGTCTAAAACCGGATCAAGCGCATCATTGAAAGGATAGGGAAGGGGCTGAGGCTGATTGGTCTTAGCATCCCAAACCACGAAATCTTCTTTTTTACCGTCTTTGAAGAGTTCGTTCGCTTTGACGGTCATCTGAGTCTTTGTGTTGACGAGATAAGGCAGGTTAGTCCATCTGAGCACAAAGTCTTTATCAAAGAGGTTATGCGCAATGATGTAGCGGACCCAGGCAAGCTGCAGCGCGACGTCGGTACCCGGACGAATCGGAAGCCAGACATCGGCTTTAGCCGCGCTCGGCGCAAATCTCGGGTCGATAGAGATTGTCTTAACGCCTTTGGCGCGGAGATTTGCAAGCGCGTGGCCGCCGCCCGCGGGACAGCTGTATGAGACGTCTGTGCCCCACAGGACGATGTTTTTCATCGGTGTGTTTTTGTTATAGATTTCGAGCGCGCATTCGTCGGCGATCGAGGTGGACGGTCCGCCGTACATCATGCCGAAGGCCAAGGTTCTCGGCAGGAAGCACTGAGCGCAGCCCGGTTCGTACCAGTTCGGCGTACCGAAGATATTGCAGAAACGCGCGATCATTCTAAAGTGCGGGTTACCGCCGCCGCCCGTGGAGGCCATAACGGACTCGGCGCCGTACTTTTCTCTGGCTTCCATCATCTTGTGCGCGATGATATCGATCGCTTCATCCCAGCTGATGCGTTTCCATTTGTTTTCGCCGCGTTTGCCGACGCGGATCATCGGGTACTTGTTGCGGTCCGGATGGTAAAGCGCGTTGATGCCGGAAAGACCTTTTGCGCAAAGCGTACCTTCGCTCATCGGATAGTTCGGATCGCCTTCGATTTTGACAACCCGGCCGTTGCGAACATGCGCGCGGACGCCGCAGTTATGGATACAGGCTCGGCATGTCGTCGTGATGATCTGAGTGTCATCTTTCAGAGCGGCGTTCTTTTGCGTAGAACCTTCGCCCGCGGCAAAAGCTTTTAACGGAGAAGCTGCAGCGGCTCCGGCAGCGGCGGCTGCTTTGACGAAACTTCTGCGGCTGATTTCGGATAGTTTCATAAAATCACTCCTGAGGTGAGATTGAGTGGGGTAAAGAAAATTCGGACAATAATTCTCCTGTTCGGATGTTTTTAAGGCATCCGATTGAGAAAAGCGGTTAATTGATTTTTAGGACCGGGCTTCAGTCTTTATGCTGGACGATTAACTTTGGTCCCTGATCAGCATTTGAGTGTCGATATTCATGATGGGGTCTCTTTTCTTGGAATCTGATAAATCTATTGTGACCTGCTTCACAAACTCCAGACATGCGGTTTTTATTTGTCAGCCTTCAAAAATTACAATGTCTTTTGTATTCAATAAGATATATTTATAAATTCAGTGTTTTTGAGACAAATTAAATTGATCGCACAGTTATTTGACTATAGGATTAATCCTATCGATTCCATCCCACACCCGACGATATGAAGCAAAAGGATAATTTGCTTGCCTGGCGCGCACTTGCCGTGACCGTAGAGACAGGCAACATCACACAGACTGCGCTGCTTTTGGATTTGGACAGCGCGAAGGTCTCGAGGCTGATTGCCGGATTAGAAAAAGAGATTGGTTTTGAGCTGTTAGTTAAAAACCGCAGACCCTTTATCCCGACGGATCGATGCCGGCAGATTCTCCCGATGGTCCTTCCGCTATTAGACGGGTTCAGCAGGCTTGATGAGTTCTGCGCGGGGACGGCGCAGAAGATACTGATTCGGTTTTCTGCGCCCGTGGAGATGACTCAGCAGTTTTATTCTCAGGAGCTTCTTCAGTATTCTCATCTGAACCCGCGGATTCAGTTTTCCATGCTCCCCGAGATGACGGTTCGCGAGCTTTTAGCGGGTGACACGGATGTCGCGGTGGTGAACCAGTCGCCCGCGGATCAGTCAGAGATTGTCGCGCGTCATGTCGTTTCCAACTCCACGCCGGTGTTTGCGTCTCCGCAGTACTTGGAGGCTCATGGTGTTCCGCGCACGCCGGAAGATTTAAGCCGGCACGTCGGTCTGCTGCAAGTCATGCCCAACAATGCGCCGACAATGATTTTGTATCGGGACGGCGTCGCGAGCAATATTATTCACTGGCAGAACATTTATCTCAGTCACGATCAGTTTCTGATCAGAAACATGGTGTTGAATCATCAAGGCATTACGCCGGACCTCTATCTGGGACATGTGGTGGAAGAGCTCAGACAGGGGAAGATCGTTCCGATTCTTCCCGGCTGGGAGCGGCAGAACTGGAATATGCACATTTTGGCCAGACGAGACCGTTATTTGTCGGACCCTGTGATTCGTGATTTTGTGAACTGGTTTTCTCAGGTAGAGAACAAGCAGTGTGTTGAACGGATTATGCAGGCAAGAAGCGCGATAGAAGAGGCAAGAGCCAAGGGGCTCGCGGAGAATTATGAGTGAGACGGCGGATTCTCTTTGGATAAAAGATCGGTTTTATGCGCATGGAACACGCATTTGATGAGTGAACTGATCACTATCAGCGCCGAAAGCGCTTTTAAAGAATCGAAAAGCCGCCGGTGAGGGCGGCTTTAGAGAGGATTAAAATTACTTTAGCGCGGATTGTCCGGAGATCCTTCCGTAAACCATCGCATCGGCAATACCGTTTCCGCCGACACGGTTTGATCCGTGTACGCCTCCGGTGACTTCACCGGCAGCAAACAGACCCGGAATGACCTTACCGTTTTTATCCAGCACTTGGGCATTCGTATTAATTTGGATGCCGCCCATCGTATGGTGGACCGCAGGCACCATCGGTGTGGCGTAATAAGGGCCTTCAGTCATCGGCTGATCGTCTTTGGTGGATTTCTTAAAGCCGAAGCTGTCTTCTTTGACTTTGCCGGTTACAGCATCGTTGTAGCTTTGGATAGCGGCTTTAAGTTTCTTAGGATCCATACCGGTCTTTGAGGCAAGCTCTTCAACCGTATTACCGGAGAATGCCTGTCCGAGTTTGATCATTTCGCCGATGGTCAGATTCTTGGACTGATAGTCAAGGCTCGGGTATTTCACATGGTTGGAAACAATCCAGTATTTTCCGCCTTCCTTGAAAATAGCCTTGCAGAGTGTGTCGCGGGCGGCGTCTTCGTTAATGAAACGATCTCCCTGCGGAGTCAGGAAGATGCGGTTTCTTCCGCTTGGCCAGCTGGACATAATGCCGGTCTTGGGCGTGCCGCCCGGATGCAGCTGAATGTCGTCGAGATCGATAATGTTGGCGCCAACCTGCTCTGCGAGTTTAAGACCGTCGCCTTGGGATGCTTTGAAATTGTTTGTGCACGGAATGTCCTTATCGAGTTTGACTTCTTTCCATACGCCGGTGTTTTTAGCCTGTCTGAAGTCGACGTTGGAGCCGAATCCGCCGGTCGCAATGATGACACCCTTAGAAGCAAAGAACTTTACTGTTTTGCCGTCATTTTTGCCTTCGACTCCGATGACTCGACCTTGTTCGTCCTTAATGAGACTTACGGCCTGAGTGTCGGTAAATACCTTAACTTTATCTGGATAGGCTTTGATAAAGCGGCTCAGTGCATTGACGTAGCCGAATCCGCCTCCCTGAGCTGCATGTCCGCGCTGGTAGAGACCACCGACAATCGTATGGACTTTAGGGCCGAAACCGAGGCCTTTGCCTTCAAGCCAGTGCATGGTTCCCGGCGCTTCTTCTACCAGGCGTTTGGCGAGTTCGGGATTATTCTTGTTGTGGCCTCCGCGCATAGTGTCCTGGTAATGTTTCTCGATACTGTCGGTGACGCCCTGGCGATTTTGACGTTCGGGGTCAACGGCGTTGTATCCGCCGCCCGACACTGCGGTCGATCCGCCAAGGTAGCCTAATTTCTCAACGATGACGGCAGTGCCGCCGGCTTCAATGACTGAAGCGGCTGCTGCGAGGCCTGCGCCGCCTCCTCCAACGATCACAACTTCAGACTTATAGGAATCGTTCAGCGGAGCTTTGGCGATTTTGGACTGGAATTTAGAAAGATCGGCTCCGGCCTGTTCAAGATTTTTTTTGACTGCGTACTTCAGCGCCATACTGGTGACAGAGGCGCCCGTGATGTTGTCCACATTGACGGTCTGATTACGGATCATTTTTTTGGAGAGATCCGTGATCGCGAATTTACCGACTCCGCTGCTTTCACGGCTATCGGTCAGGATGTTTGCGATTTTGCCTTCCTTCATAATGACATCAACGGTCATCGGTGCATTGTGCGCCTGCACGGTGTATGAGAAAACCTTATTGGCTTCTGCGTTAACAGAGCCTGCCGCGAGCAGCGCAGCAACAGCCGCAGTTAATTGAAACGCTTTTGAGTTCATTGATTTCTCCTTGGCTTCAAGTGAATTAGAGGTTGGAAAAATTTTATGAAGTTTGCGGAATTTGTTTTTTTTTAAAACGACTGTTTTCGGATGATATTGATAAAATCATCAATATAAATTGATAATTAAATCAATCTCCATTGGGAAGACGAAATGAAGGCTTGTGATCAGATTGACAGCTGGAAACTTTTTATCGCGCTCACTCAGTTAGGCAGTATTCAGAAGGCGGCAGAACGCTGTCAATGTGATTCTGCGGAAATATCACGCAAAGTGTCTAAGCTTGAGAAGGAACTGAAGTTTCCTCTTTTAGACCGCAGTTCGCGGCCGTTTCGTCTGACGCAGGCAGGAGCTGAGATTCTGCCGTTGGTTGAGGATATGCTGGATCGGCACGCTGAGATTCTGGAAATTGCGGAGCAGAAGACGGACAAGGATCGGGCGGTCATCAGAATGATGATTCCGGATACTTTTGCAAAAATTTCTCATTCGCTATTTTTTGAATACTCGAAGTATTTTTCGGGACATAGGATCCAGGCGATCTGTCCGGTTAATACGGAGAACTTCAGAAGAGGAGCTGCAGACATTGCGGCCGTGACGGGCAATGTGAATATGCCGGAGGCTGTGCTGATTCCTCGAGGCAGGATGCTTTTCATACCGGCCGCATCTCCGAAGTTCCTGAAGAAATACGGCCGGATTGATGATCCCTCGAGGCTTGCGGAAGTTCCGGTCGGTCATACCTTTGCCGGCGACAGAAATTCCTTTACGCCGTTCAACAGTCTCATCCGAGGAGGAGAGCGGCGGAGCATCACTCTGAATATGCCGATTCAGTGGACGAGTATGAGTTTGATTTATGAAGCGGTACTTGCCGGTGATTGTGTTTCTCCCGGTTTTCCGTTGTTTTACATCATTGATGATTTGAAGGCAGGGCGTTTGGTTCCGATTCTTGACGGCTGGCATCGTGCGTCGCAGGTAAACTATTTAGCGTGTCATCGATCGCGTTGGAATGTTTCGTATGTACGCATCTTTATGAACTGGTTTGCGGAGAAATTTGCTGAAAAAGAAGCCGGATACGAGAAAGACTTTGCGGATTTATTTGGCGAAGAGCTTTTGCACGAGTACATGACTTCCTAAACGGAATGTTTTTTGGTTCAGGCGTGTGCAGCCGAAGAATTAGAGGTCATGTGATGGGAGGTAGCGTAAGTTCTGTCATCCGAACTATCTTCTTGACACCGGTGCCCTGACTTCTCTCTCGAAAAATCTCATAATCGCTTCGCAGAAGATATTAATTGTTCTGGTGTCCAACCGATTGTTTTAATGAGTTTGAAATTTTATAGAATAAGACTGACCTCAGAAAATCTACTAAATCTCAATGGAAACCGCGTTTGAAAGAACGAAGCACTTTAAAAGCCGTCGTTTGACGCTGCTAAAGACGGTGTGCGCTTTTGTGCTGGCTTTTTTGTTCACGTTTTTTCAGCTGCTTTGTGTACCTGCTAATGCCAAGAACCAAGAAACTGTAATAAAAGTCGGTATTCTCAATACCATTGATCCGTGGTTCTTCGTTTGGAGCTTTGGTGATTCTATTGAACACCTCAGAAAAGATAACCCTAATTTGAAAATCGAAAGCCGAGAGCTGTCGTTTTCAGAACTTCAAAAGGCTATTGAAGCAAAAGAATTGGATTTTTTTATCGCGCCTAGCGGATTTTTTGCTTTTGTGTCTGAGTCTGCCGGGGCGGCTCAGTTGGCGACTTTTCACAGAGAGCTCGCTGCAGATCCGGGAAAGTCGGTTGGTTCTGTCTTTGTGAAGCGGGCCGGAGATGAGCGCTATAAAAAACTGGCAGACCTCACGCATGCAAGAATATCCGCAACAGATTCCAACTCTTTTGAAGGCTGGATCATCGCAATCGGGGAGCTGAGAAAACAGGGGCTGGATATTGAAAGAATTATCAGGAATGCAGTCTTTACCGGCTATGGGCTTCCCGATGTTCTGACTTTTTTATTAAACGGATCGACCGATGTTGGTGTATTAAAGGCCTGTGAGCTTGAGCATCTGATCGATGAAGGGACCATTAAACAAGATGATTTTGAAGTCATTGGTGAAAAGACGACTTCGGAATTGAAGTGCCGGGTTTCGACTAATCTTTATCCGGATGTCGTTTTTGCTTCTCTTCCAAAAGCGCCGTCTGCCTTAGTGAAGGCGTTCTCCGTCTCGCTTCTTACAATGCCGAAAGTTGGCGACGGAACGTGGGGATTTGCGAGCGACTTCAGTACGGTTCACGAACTCTACAGAACTCTAAGGCTTGGTCCGTATGAATATCTCCGACATTTGACGCCGACAGCGCTGCTTTATGAATACCGATATGTCTTTTACGGATTCCTTGCTCTTTTGCTTCTTGCACTGTTCTACATATATGCGGTGAATAAATTAGTAAGGAGGAGAACGAAAGCGCTTCAGGTTGCGCTAGAGAAGAAAGAGAGGGCTCAGGAAGAAGCAAGAAATGTTCAGGAGAGATTGTTTCAATTGGAAAAGGCAGGCATTGTGCAGGAGCTCTCGGCAATGTTTGCACATGAAGCTCATCAGCCTATAGCGTCTCTGATTAACTATTCAGAAGGCCTGAAAATGTACTTTTCTCAAAATAAGGAGAAAGAGGATTCGACCGTATCTGAAGCATTAGAGGAAATGTCCGCTCAGGCAGAAAGACTTTCTCAGATCATAAATCGAGTGAGACGTTACGCGAGGAAAGAAAAAAGGCTGCTGTCGCCGGTGAAATTGAATGAAGTCGCAGAAACAGCGCTTAATCACGTCGTTAAAACGAGAGGGGCTTCTAAAATTGACTTCAGGATTAAGGCTGAAGAAGATGCGTACGCACTGGCAGATTCCCTAGAGATTGAATTGGTGCTGGTTAATTTTCTGAAGAATTCAATAGCGGCACTCAACGATAAGAACGGAGCGAGAGTTGAAATCCAAATTGGCAGGCAGGGTGTCTTTTGGAAAATGTCGGTTTTAGACAATGGAAAATTTGTCTCTGACGATGAATTCGAAAAACTCTCTCAGCCTATTCGCAGCAGAAAAGAGAATGGTTTAGGCATGGGGCTTTCTATCTGTAAGGTGATTGCCGAAAATCATGGCGGAAAAATAATGTTTGAAAGAAGGTCGCCCGGAGGACTGATTGCTTCAATTCTCCTGCCGCAGTTAAATGAAGGTAAGCAAAATGGAAACTAAAGACAATCAGCCGTTGGTTCGTATTGTTGACGACGAAGAAACGATTAGAAAATCTGAAGAATTTATTCTGAAAATTGCCGGAATTGACAGCGTTTCCTATTCAAGTGCGGAAGATTTCCTCAGCCGCGCAGATTTAGAACGACCGGGATGCATCGTTGCGGATCTGCGTATGGACGGAATGGATGGGTTGGAAATGATGGATGAGATGAAGCGACGCGGGTTTGATCTTCCAATTGTTTTTTTAACAGGGCACGGAACTGTTGAGGCTGCAGTTTTTGCTTTGAAAGGTGGCGCTTGTGACTTCCTCCAGAAACCAGTCAAGCCGGAGATCCTTCAGGAAATTGTCAAAAAACTGATTCAGAAGAATATTGATGATCGTCGTCTAAGCCAGTACCGAGAACAGAAAAAAGAGCGTTATCAAGAATTGACTGAGCGAGAAAAGCAGATTTTTGAGCTCGTCGCGCAAGACAAAATGAATAAGCAGATCGCTATGGAATTAGGAATCGCTGAGCATACCGTAAAGATTCATCGGGCCAATGCGCTTAGAAAACTTGGCATAAGAACAGCGATTGAGGCTCATAATTTTCTTAAGGAACTGTCGTACTCATGCTGAGAAGAAATATCCTAGGCTCTCTTGCTGCATTGCCGTCCATGGCGTACGCCTTTGACTTAAAGAAAATATTAGATGCCGGCAGGAGTTCTTATGACGTTATTGTTGTTGGTGCCGGAGCCGCTGGATTAAGTGCCGCAGTCGAAGCGGCTAACACCGGAGCCAGTGTTCTGGTCCTTGAGAAGGCACCGGATATCGGAGGAAATACGCTGATATCAGGGGGCTTTTATAGTTCTGTTGATAGAAAACTGCAAGAGCCGTTGGGCATCAATGACAGTGAGGAACTGTTTTTTGAGCAGACATACGAGTACGGCGGTTCAATTGCTGATAAGAAACTTGTTGAGCACTTGGTAAAGAATGCCGAAAACTCTCTTCAGTGGCTTGAGAGTTTAGGGATGCATTTCCAGCCTAGAGTTTTTGAGCTGTATGGAGCTCATTGGCCGCGAAGTCACATACCGGTCCTTCCGCTTGGTCAGGGATATATTCGAACACTTTCTTCAGCCGCTCTTGATCGGGGTGTGGAAATAAAGACAAGATGTTCTGTTGATGAAATTATTGTAGAGAGCGGCCGTATAACAGGAGTGGCGGCTTCAACGGATAATGGAAGAAAATTTTATTTCTGCAGAAAGGGGGTTGTTTTGGCTTCCGGCAGTTTTGCTGCTAACTCTCAGCTCGTAGAGAGATTCGCACCGAAGCTTGCAAAACTCACAACCAACAACACTCCATACAGCACCGGAGAAGCAATGATGGCAGCTAATAAAATCGGCGCTGATCTGGTAGATATGGAATTCATCCAGTGTCTTCCTGGCTGTCCCCCGGGAAAGAAGCATCGAGTCCGCTTCCACAACGACGTCTCAAACTTCGTATTGGTCAATCATGAAGGGAAACGCTTTATCAATGAAGATGCTTCTAGAGATGATCTTCGAGATGCCGTTCTTAGTCTTCCTGAGCGATATGCCTTTTCGATTATCGATGGTCAGGGTTTCCGCAAAAGCGGAATACTGGTTCAAAAAGAAGCGGTTATAGCCAGAGAAGCCGGAGAGGCTTGGAACGCTTCATCAATTGAAGAATTAGCCGTCAAAATAGGCGTTCCGCCCTCAAATTTGGTAAGCACGATTCAAAGCTATAACGACGGAGTTTTAAAGAAACAGGATTCTCTGGGTAAGAAAATAACTCCCTTTACGCTTTGCCTGAAAGAACCGCCGTTTTGGGCTTGTTTTGCCAGTATGACGATCCATTACACAGAGGGCGGGCTAAGAATTGATGAAAAAGCCAGATGCTTAGATAAAGCAGGAAAGCCCATAATCGGCCTCTATGCGGCAGGAGCCGTCACCGGAGGCGTTCACGGCAGGAATCGTCTGGGCGGTAACGGTCTTGCGGAAGCCATTGTATTTGGCCGCACTGCAGGAAAAAGCGCGGCAGAGCGCATATAAAACAGAAACCGCCTCAAGAAGATAAACTCCTTGAGGCGGATCGGGTTAGCCGGATGTTTTACTTAACGAAGTTAAGTGCTGCGATTCTGCCGAATACCAGTGCGTCCGGTACCGCATTGCAGCCGACTCGGTTGGTTCCGTGGATTCCGCCCGTAACTTCGCCGGCAGCATAGAGTCCGGGGATGACATTTCCGGCTTCATTCAGGACCTGAGCTTTTTTGTTGATTGTGACGCCGCCCATCGTATGGTGAACGGACGGAGTCATAAGAGTTGCGTAGTAAGGTCCGCCTTCATCGAGTCTGTGGTCATCCATGCAAGTCGGACGGCCCATTTCGTCACCGGTTCCTTTCTTGCAGAATTCGTTCCAGCGCTTGACGGTTTCGACTAAATTCTTGCCATTGATGCCGGCCTTTTGAGCAAGTTCTTCAAGTGTGTCCGCTTTATAGGATTTGCCGGATTTAAGAATGTCAGCGACTTTAACTCCGTATGCATTGCGGCCGTCCTTGTCGACAAGGGCTCTCTTTGCAGAGGAAATCACATAGAAAACACCGCCTTCCTGAGCAAGATTGGCTTTTGCAAGAACGTCACGTCTTTCAGACTCGTTGACATAGCGTTTGCCGTTCTTGTTGACATAGATACAGGAGTTTTCTCCAAGTTTGAAGCTTGTGGCGCCGGTAGTCGGGTCGCCGGCCGGGAACAGCTGGATCCAGCCCATTTGAGTTAAGCCGGCGCCGGCTTTTTTGGCCAGACTAATACCGTCGCCTGTGGCTGAAGGCAGGTTGGTAGTCGGTGTGGTTTCGCCGAGTTTCTTGCCCCAGAGTTCATCGTATTCATTTCGCATCTTCACATTGGCGCCGAAACCGCCTGTCGTTAAGATGACACCGTCAGCAGCATTTAAAACGTACTTAGTGCCGTTCTTAGCCTGAGCCATAACGCCTGCAACGCGGCCGTCTTTGATGATCAGATCGTTAGCTTTTGTACTGAGAAGGAGCTGAACAGGGAGGTTCTTGTCTTTGATGTACTGAAGGAATGTGTCTACATAGCCAACACCGGACTTAAAGTTGGCAGCTCTGTTAGAGCGCGGCCAAAGTGCGCCCACGAACTGGTTTGCATTAGGTCTCCATTCAAAGCCGATGCCTTCAAGTTCCTTCATCATGGGCTTGACATTCTGAGTCAGGGTGTAGACAAGCTCAAGATTAGCTTTTCTGTCGCCCGACTTCCATGTCTGGAGCGCATGCAGTTCAGGAGAGTCGAAGAGTTTGTTCGAGCCGGAGGCCGTGTATTCATTCCACTGTTTTTTAAGTTTGTTGATCAGTTCCTGATGAAGAGGATTGAGGGGCTTTTCGGCTAAGATGCCTTCCACAATCTTCTTTTGACCTTCGGTCATTTTGATGTTGTCCTGATTAACGTTGGCGACGTTAAAACAGCCGCCGGAGACAGAAGTGTTTCCGCCCGCAAAACCGTTTTTCTCAAGAAGGACAACTTTCTTTCCAGCCATTGCAGCTGTGACGGCTGCAGACAAGCCTGCGCCGCCCGCTCCGACAATCACGACATCAGCATTTTCAACTTTTGTCTCGCTGCTCTGAGGCGCTTTTGCAGCTGCTTTGCCAAATTCTTTAACGTCTAATCCTGCCTGCTTTAAGCAGTCTCTAACGGCAGCTTTGATTGCAAAGCTTGAGAGTGTGGCGCCGGAAATATTGGCAACGTTATAGGACTGGTTCTTAACGATGTTGGGCAGCAGCTCTGTTTTTGTCTGGTCTGCGACAGGATGTGTTTCAGACCAATCAAGAATCTTGACATCAGCGATCTTGTTGTCTTTGATTTGAACCTGAACCTTGATTTCACCATTTCTGCCAACTTCACTCGCGGTATATGTGCCGTCTTTTGCGTTAACGGCTGTATAGCTGAGTGCAAGTGCGCATGCAACAGATAGTGCGGTAAATGTTTTCATGTGTTCCTCCTTGGAATAACAATGAATATATTTTAGGAAGGAGATGAATTTTTATATATTGCATCTTGGTTCTAGCACTTAGGTTCTAGAGCATAAAGAAGAGCAGCTTTTACATTCCGTTGAGGACATATTAGAACAGTGGAGATGAATCAATTATCGCGCCTGTTGCTGCGCTGATTTTCCTGTATTGCGATACGACCAGTCTTTACACCATTCTTCTCAAAAAAATCATTGAAATCATTTTATGACACTTAAGTGTCATAAAATGATGTACAATAAACTCAGTTTTCAAGGAGAGTTTATGTCTGACTCGTTCGAAGTGGAAACCAAATTCAGTATTGAAGACTTGGTTCGACTGACCGGATTAACCAGGCGAACAATCCGTTTTTACGTTCAGAAAGGTTTGCTAAAGGGGCCCGAAGGCGAAAAGCGCGGCGCTTATTACACAACTGAACATCTTGAAGAACTTTTGCGGATCAAGCGCCTAAGTGAAAAGCACGTTCCGCTGAAAGAAATCAAGGCAGCAGCGGATGAAGTCGAAGTTAACCCGGATGTAGGAAGGATTTCCGTGTGTTCGCATATCTGCGTCGGCTCCGGTCTGACGCTTGTTGTAGATCACAGTGCAGCTCGAATTCAGGGAGAGGAACTGAGAGCTCTGGCCTCAGAAATCGTCGAAATCGTTAAAAACTTAAAGACAAATGGTGAGAAAAATGCTTAGAAGACCCGAAGGAAAAATTAATTCACCGCTTCAAAATGTTGTTTGGAAGGCTGAGATTTCCGGCCCCCTGATGACTTATACATCGATTCAGCATTATCGTAATGATAGCAGTAATCCTGTAGAAATTGTCTACAGTTTCCCGCTTCCCTACGGAAAGAGCGTCATCTCTAAATTCCGTGTCACGATCAACGGAATCACTCGTGAAGCCAAGGTTTACGCCAAAGAGGAATCGAAGGAGCGCTATGAGGACGGGATCGAATCCGGCGATACACCGATTCTGCTTGAGATTACAGAAAAAGATTTCTGCACGGTTTCGCTCGGGAACATTAAGCCCGGAGAGAGCGCAAGTGTTGAGCTTGAGTATTTCCGCCTTTTAGAGTGCTGCGACGGTCGTATTCGTTTAACGATTCCGACTGTGATTGACGATCGCTACGCATCGAATTGACAGGATATTCCTCAGAACGACGTAACCAGATTGACACGATCAGCAACTCGGATTGTTCTGTCGTTGGCTTGATACTCCTCAGGTGCATATTGAAGAAGGAAACCGATTTCACGCCCCGCAAGATCGGGGAATAAATAGGCCTCCTGATCGTTTCCGCTGCGGTCTTTGACCGTGCTCTTGACGGCGTTAACATTTTTGAGGCGATGGCATGTCAGCATGGACATGAACATGTCACGCCCGAAATTTTCCGATCCGTCCTTTTTGAAAAGACAAAGATTAATATTCGCTCTGCCTTCGTGGGCAACGAAAATGACCTCAAGCATCTGAGCGCCGCTGCGGGTGAGGTAAGTGCGGGCTGCCGTGATCTGTTCAGCGAAGGCGCCGGATTTACGGATGTTGGGTGTCTGGCTGTCTGCACGGGCAGCCGCTTTTGTGTCGAGTTGAAAATTAGCAATCATTGATTAACTCCGTTTTGATTGATAACAGTTTGAACTGACAATTGATTTTCTGTTACGTAATAAGGGAGTAAAGAGTGCTTTTTCAATAGGCCAACCAGCTTTTAATCTTTTATTGACAGTTCCCGAGCCTGATGAATATTCCCTGATAAAGTCTGCTTCATTCTTGCACGCTCATGCGATAGTTAAAGTCAGCTATAACCTGAAAATTCTAGAAGCTGGTCTTACTGCACTGGAATTTAATTCTTTTATATACCCGTCTGTTTTCAAAATGGAAAGTTATATTTCCGTCGGATGCTAGCGGACATAACTATTTATTGCGACACTGAGGATGTTTTTTACCAAGGAGTTAAAAGTGTCAAATTTAACAACTAAAATCGCCGCAGTATCCTGCACTTTAGTTATCGGCCCGTCTATGGCTTTTGCAGCTCCGGCTCAAGAGTGCGATGTTGTCATCATCGGCGCCGGCGGTGCCGGTATCAGTTCCGCTATCGCTCTGAAAGAGGCAGGAAAACAGAAGGTTTGTCTAATCGAAAAAATGCCGTTTGTCGGCGGTGCGACGAACCTTGCCGCTACCTACTTTACTGTCATTAATACAAAGGAGCAGCAGGCGGCTGGTAAAGGTCAGTCGATCGAAAAGTATTTGGAAAGTAAAAAGAAACAGAACTATCCGTACGACATGGACCGACTCAAAGAGTTCTCCGAATCCTCTCAGGAAGCGCTCGACTGGGTGAACAAAATTGGCGCGAACATTACCCGTCCGATGAGCTCCTATCAAATGGGTACGGCAGACGGAAGAAGTCTTGGCAATGCACTGGTCCTCGCGATGAAGAAGAAACTCGACGAAAGCGGTGTCGTGCCGATGCTTTCCACTAAGGCTACCAAATTAGTCACCAAGGACGGCAAAATTACCGGCGTGATGACTGAAGGTAAAGACGGAGAAAAGCTTCTTAAAACAAACTACGTAATCGTTGCTACCGGCGGATACTCATCCGGTCAGGAAGTTCTTAAGAAATTCGCACCGGAATGGGCGGGGCTGCCCTCTACGTCAGCGGTAGGTTCCACCGGAGACGCTGTTGGTTTGCTAGAGCCGCTCAATGCTAAATTTACACACATGGATGTGCTTCGTTTAAATCCGTCAGTGCATTCCTCCAACGGTCAGCATTACAGCTTATCCGCAGCGCGGGCCGAAGGCGGCATCATGGTTAATGCCGAAGGCAAACGCTTCTGCAATGACTACTTCCCGGATTACACACAGCTGTCAAAATGGATGCTGGCTCAGCCAGGCGGTTACGCATATATCGTGATTGACGATAAGGCGATGCAGAAATCAAAACGTCTTCAGGGCTTTAAAGCAAAGGGCTTTTTCCTCGAGGCGCCTACAATCCCAGAATTGGCGAAGAAAATGGGCGTGCCGGAAAAGAATTTGGTCGCGACCGTTGAACGCTACGCGGGTTTCGTGAAAAACGGCAAAGACGAAGATTTCGGACGTAAGCACAATCTGTCTTTAGACTTTTCCACGGGTCCCTTCTATGCGGTAAAAACGACTCCGGGAGTTCAGGTTACATTGGGCGGCGTTCAGGTCGACAAAAATCTCCGCGTAGTCGGCACCAATGGCAAACCGATTCCCGGCTTATATGCGGTCGGTGAAGTTGCCGATGACGGATTGTTCGGTACAGGCCCGACACACATCAATGTGTATTACGGGAAAAAAGCTGCGGAGAACGTGTTGGCTGAAGAAAAACTTCGTTAAAACCTAGTCGGTAATGGGGATTCCGAACTTACGGAACACAGTTTTCCACCTTTTTTCGGAATCCTCAAGCTCCCGTTTCTGATACCAATGAGCAAAAATCGAGACAGCGGAATCCTCCGGCGTTTTTGCGGGAAAAATAATGAATTTTCTCCAGGGCTCTCGATGCCAGCCGGGCAGGACAGGCACGAGAGTACCTTCAGATAATTTGTCCTGAATAAAACTTGCAGGCAAATCAACTGAAATACCTTCTGCCGTCATGACAGAGGCAAAAGAAGAATAATCACTGCTGTAGATTTTTTTAAATCCGGCAGACTCGTCGACAGAAAATTTTCTTTCAATATGCTTTTTGCCGTTAGCGTCAACGGTAAACAATTCCATTCTGTCAAGATCAAATACTTTGTCCCTGTTGATCAGGGCATGACATTCCGGGTAGAAGTCCTTTCTTCTAAATATTAATTTGTGGCGAACGAGTTCATCGATCGTTTTTGGCACACCGTACTTCTCTAGGTAGACAGGAGATGCGACCATAAAATTAAAGCAGCGTCCGCAGGGCAGTTTTGTTAGTTCGGCATAATCAGGTTTATAAGACATCTGCACGACATCTGCTTTTCCGTCTTTTATGTCCAGATGCGACAGCCCGGTGCGGAGCTCAACTTCAATACCGGGATATTCGGCCTTGAATTCGTTGATAAATCTCAAAACATGAGGTGCTATAGAAGTGGTGGATAAACTGAAGACAATTGTCTGAGTTGATCTTCCCACCTTTAATTGCTTTGCGACGGATTCAAGGCGGTCAGCGACCAATATCATGTCCCTAATAAGAGGGATCAGTTTAATCGCATATTCCGTCAGTTCAATCGGGCGGGATTTACGTTTAAGAAGCTGAATACCCAAGCTCTTTTCTAATTTTCCGATCAATTTGGAAGCGTTTGATAAAGAAATGTCCAGCTCAACACTCGCCAGAGTTATGGATTTCCGTCGGTATATCGCTTCCAAAATCCGCCAAGGTTTCAAATTATCAAAAGTTTCATTCATATGCGTTTGACCGCATGGCAGGTGCCACGCGGTCACGTCCGATTAAGTTTATAAAACAGCAGCTATCTCACTGCGGCTTCTTTACCTGTAATTTTGCCGTAAACGGCCGCACAAGATAAGCCGCTGATGCCTCCGCCTCCTAAGTTTGCCTGATAACCGAGATGTCCGCACACATCTCCGGCGGCATAGAGCCCAGGAATCGGTTTTGATCGTGTATCCAGAACTTGACCTTTGGTATTGATCTCCAAACCGGAGTAGGAGGTATAAATCCTCGGTTCGGCTTCAAACGCGTAGAACGGACCTTTATCAAGAGTCTGAAGCAGTTTGGTACGGCCAAAGTGTCTGTCTTTGCCTTTCGCAACGTCTTCGTTGTAATCCTTAACCGTTTGAAGAAGTCCGTCGACATTAATTTTCTCGCCTTTAGCAAGCGTTTCGAGTGTCGGATATTCGTGAACGACTTCAGTTTCAAATAACGGTTTTAAGCAGCCGTTGCGATATTTTTCAAAGGTTTTCGCGTCAAAAATCCAATAGCCGACCTTGTAGCCTTTTTCCACCATCTTGTGGGTGCATGCAAGATAACCTCTGCTTTCGTCCTGAAAACGCTGTCCTTCTTTATTGACAACAATAATCGGCGCTTCTGTCAGAGGCAGTCCCATTGACTGTCCCTTGTGCGTACCGACGAAGAGCATATTCATTCCGAATCCGTTGGTTTCAACAATCATCTGAGCACCGATGTCGGTAGCCGCTCGGATACCGTCTCCTACATTCATCTTTGATCCTAGAGAGGGGACACCTTCCAGGTAGGGATGGTATCTTTTCACCATTTCCGGTCCGTTGGCAAAGCCGCCTGTCGCAAGGATGACACCGCCTGTCGCACGGATATTGAATGTCTTGCCTTTTTCCTCAACGACAGCACCGATAACGGGAGCGCCGAGCTCTTTGCTTTCAGTAATTAAAGAGACGAGTTTGCTGTTTATTTGAATGACTACTCCGGCTTTAAGCGCTGCCTGGTTCAGAGCTTTGATCAGCTCAGGAGATCCGCGTTTATATCCGGGCGCTACGTAATGTACGCGTTTTCGGTTTCCGATCCCCTGTACCGGCTGGTCTGTGAATTTGACACCGAGGCTTTCCAGCCAGCGCATTGTTTCTACGCCGTTTTCATAGACGGTGCGGGCGACGGCGGTATCCCGCTTGATGAATCGATTAGCAGCAACCCCGCGGTCAACAGCGTCTTTCCAGTTAATTTCCAAAGAATCATCAATGCCGGCATTTTTTTGTTTGTCAGTGCCCCCGATGTAGTAACCGGCACCCGACATGACCGAGTGGCCGCCCAGATATGCTGCTTTCTCGAGCAGGAGTACGTTTTTAGCACCGTTTTGTTTTGCAGAGATGGCGGCAGTGAGGCCTGCCATTCCGCCTCCGAAAACCAGTACATCTACGGTTTTGTTCCACTGCGTATCCGCATTTTTGGCAAAAGCGGCCGGCATTAGGCCCGTCATGGAAGCGACGGTCAAAAAGGTTCTTCTCTTTAGCATGTGATTCTCCAAAGTGATTGAGAATCACAGGATATTAGTAAGGGTTAATTTGAGCTATATCTACTTGGAAATACATCTTTCCAAAATGGAAAGTTGAAGATTTTTAAAGTTGAGAATGCATCACAAGATTTAATACTCCGTCTTCATTTCGAATAAATCTGCTTTCGAAAATAGGTTATTCGGCGCTTTTTTTCGTAAAAACTCACGAAACGCTTCTGCAGTCTACAAAAAAGAACCTCGGGTATTTAGGGACAGGGGCTTGTTTTCAGCGACGGAAACAGACTCTTTTTTATGGTGGATAAGAAAGCAGGCATAATAAAGACATCCAATTAAAATGGAAAAAGCATCAGTGAATGGGTTAGAGCAAATGATGATTGAAAAGTCGAAGAAGCTGCCTCTGGGGACATCAGACTTTACAGCGTTAAGGCTGTCTGATGAAATATACGTGGACAAAACCGCAATGGTTTACGACCTTGCTTCTGTTCGGGGGAAGTACTTCTTAGCTCGTCCCAGAAGGTTTGGTAAGTCTCTGCTTATATCAACATTTGAATCTCTCTTTAAATATGGTCTGAGAGATTTCCAAGGCCTTGCGATTGAAAAACTGTGGAAAGAAGAGAAAACCTATAACGTAGTGAGACTGGATTTCTCAGAAATAAAATCATCTCTTGGTTTGGAAAAATTTAGAGAAGATCTTAGGGACAGGGTTATTGATAACTTTTTTCCAGTGGGTTTCAGTTATAACCCGTCAGGCACATCGGTCTTCAGCCAATTATCGGCATGGATGAAAAAACAGCCGGCCAATTCGTTGGTTGTGTTGATTGATGAATATGATGATCCTCTGACTTCATGTCTAAATGACACAAGTTTGTTTGAGACAGTGAGGAGTGTTCTGTCAGAGTTTTACGCTCTCTTAAAATCTAATGATGCGGCGCTGCGTTTTGTTTTTATTACCGGTATTACCAAATTTAATAAAACGAGTATCTTTTCCGCGCTTAACAACTTGACTGATTTGTCTTTGGACCCGGCATTTGGGACCTTGTTAGGTTATACCCATCAGGAGGTTGAAGACTATTTTTTTCCTTATCTCATCAGAGCCGGTGAGGCCCTCCAGATGGAGAGGAAGGAACTTTTGCAAAAACTTGTGGAGCGCTACGATGGTTTCTGCTTTGAGGAAACCGCACGACAAAAAGTTTTTGCGCCTTGGTCACTACTGAATTTCTTAGCGCGTCCTTCCAGAGGATTTAAAGATTATTGGTTTGAAAGCGGAGGTAAACCATCTGTTCTGGTTGAGTATTTGAAATCTCATGCGCTCAGACATCCGGAAGAGTATGGACGCGAGAAAACAATATCCTTATCCTCTTTGTCCGGTTCTTCGGATATTGAAACGCTGTCAGATATAGGACTTTTAACTCAAGCGGGGTATTTGACAATAAAATCAATTAAGTACGAAGATACGGTTTTTCTAGACTATCCGAATCTTGAAGTTCGTCGGGCGATGGCGCAGCTTTATATAGAACGTCTGCTGCAAGGCAGAGTGGCCGGTCAGGTAGGAGCCGGTCCGATAGTCAAGGTTTTGAGTGAAGAGTCGGCGGAGTCGCTGTTTCACATCCTTAACCGCCTGTTTTTGGCAATTGACTATAGGAATTATCCGGTTCGTGACGAATCCTCTGTGAGGGCTTATGTGCAGGTATATTTTGCCGGAGCAGGGCTGGAGCCGAAGGTAGAGCATCATAACGCATATGGAAGAAGCGATCTTGAAGTTAAAGCCGGAGATCGGCATTGGGTGTTTGAGTTTAAGGTCGTTCGCGAGAGTGAAGGTGAAGAGGCGAAATTGCAGGAGGGAGCCGAGCAGATGATGTCAAAGCGCTATGGGCAGCAAGAGCGTAGTTCGCAGTTAAAGCGGGTTGTGCTTGTTTATTCGATCAAGTCAAGACAATTTGTTAAGTGGCGTGAGATAGAGGATTAGGACTTCCATTGTTTGCAACGTCCTTAACAGGGTGTTGAGAGAACGGTGAGTGAGGTTTATTGATGTGCTTAT